>NZ_DBHKXY010000023.1:0-32082 GCF_057315495.1 Eikenella sp. | reverse complement strand
AAGGATTATTTCTCTGTTTCTGATGATGAGTAGCACCTTTTTTGTTACTTATGCCTGAATTAACAAAAACCGGTACAGCGTTGGCTCGCCTTGCCGTAACGTGTGTACTGTCTGCGACTCACCGCCTTGTCCTGATTTTTGTTAATCCACTATAACTTTCGCTCCGGCATTGCTGTGTTTGAGCGGATGCGGATATGCTTTCTGCACGGACAACGGCTTGCCCGCCCTACGGAAAAACGGAAAAGAGGCTACCTGAAATTTTCAGGTAGCCTTTCTCTCTGATTTTAAGCCGCTTTGCAGCGGGCGATGACTTCATCGGCCAGTTCCAGATAGGCGATGCTGCCTTTGGCTTTGGGGTCGTAGGCCAGGGCGGGCATGCCGTGGCTGGGGGCTTCGGCCAGGCGCACGTTGCGCGGGATGATGGTGTTGAACACGAGGCGGGAGAAGTGTTTTTCCAGCTGCTCGCCCACTTCCAGCGATAGGCGGCTTTGCGGGTTGTACATGGTGCGCACGATGCCGAGGATGTCGAGCTTGGGATTGATGGCTTTGCGGATTTTGCGCACGGTGGCGATGAGGTCGGAAATGCCTTCGAGGGCGTAGTATTCGCACACCATGGGCACGATGAGGCGGTCGGCAGCCACCAGGCCGTTGAGGGTAAGCAGGGTGAGGGTGGGCGGGCAGTCGATGAGGATGTAGTCGTAATCGGGCAAAAGCGGCTTGATGGCGGTTTTGAGGCGCATCTCGCGGGCGATTTCCTGAATCAGCTCCACTTCGGCACCGGCCAGGGAGCGGTTGGCGCCGAGGATGTGGTAGCGGCCGTGCGGGCTTTTGAGGCGGGAATCGGCGGCTGCGGCCTGCTCGAGCAGCACTTGATAAGTGCCGCTGCGCAGGCTGCTTTTGTCGATGCCGCTGCCGGTGGTGGCGTTGCCCTGCGGGTCGAGATCAACCACCAGCACGCGCTGTTTGCGTTCGGCCAGGGAAGCGGCCAGATTGACGGCGGTGGTGGTTTTGCCCACGCCGCCTTTTTGGTTGGCTATGGCGATAACGGTAGCGCTCATCATCCGGCCTTTCTATGGGAAGGGTTGGGGAAGCTGGAAATTCAGGCTAATTGCGGATTCATACACGCTTTGGGCGCATGATCACCATATGCCGCTCGGCTTCCAGCAAGGGTACGTCGAGCTTATCGACAGACACCACTTCGATATTCGCGGGCAACTGCTCGATTTCTTCGTAGGGATACACGCCTTTCATGGCGGCCCAATAGCCGTTTTCATTGAGCAGGTGTTTGGTGAGCGCGGCAAAATCGGCCAGCTCGGCAAAGGCGCGGCTGGTGACCACGTCTACTTTTTTATCGTAGATGGTTTCCACACGGCCGGCGGCCACGGTAACGTTGCTCAAGCCCAGTTCGATCACGGTTTGCTGCAGGAATGCGGTTTTTTTGGTGTTGGCATCGAGCAGGGTGATTTGCAGGTCGGGTCGGCAGATGGCGGTGGGAATGCCGGGCATGCCGCCGCCGGAGCCTACATCCATCAAGGTTTTTGCCTCTTTCACATAGGGCAGCAGGGTGAGGCTGTCGAGAATGTGGCGGCTGATGATTTGGTCGTTGCGACGCAGGGCGGTGAGATTATAAGTGCGGTTCCACTTTTGCAGCAGCGAAGCGTGCTCGAGCAGCAAAAGCTGCTGGGCGGTGGAAAGGTTGAGGCCGAGGGCGGCAAGGCCTTCTTGCAGTTGTTGTTTGTTGTCCATATTGCTTGTGTGAATTTCGAATAAAGATTAGGGCTACCTGAAAAGGGTTTGGCTGTTTCAGGTAGCCTGTTTGGAGTGTTGGGCGGATTTTACTCCATCTATACAAAGAATAAAATCTGGCGGCTAGGAAACCTTGTGCCGAGTGGCTAGCCAATAGGCGCGGATGTGGTCGAACACCCAGTTGTAAACCAAAGAATAAAGCACAATCAAGAGGGTGAGGCTGATGTCGGTGAGCAACGCCTGCCATAACTTGATGTGCAGAAACCAGGCAATCAGCGGCGTGGTGAAAAACAGCAGCCCGCCTTCAAACGCGCCGGTTTGCAGCATCCGCACGCCCCAGCCGCGCCGTTCGCGCCGGCCGGTGAAGATCTTGTCGAACCCCCAGTTGAACAGGAAATTCCACACCATCGCCGTTACCGACACCGCCACGCTCATGCCAAACGCCGTGCCGGCATGGGAAAGCCCAAACAGCAGCACGGCCACGGCGGAAATCAGCACCGCGCCGGTTTCAAACAACAGGGCATGGATAAAACGCTCGAAGAAGCTCACGATTCGGCTCGCGTGGGGGGGAGGAGAAATATTATAGCGCAGAGGCTACCTGAAAGTTTCAGGTAGCCTTATCTACTGCTGCCTCAGCCACTATCGGCCGGGTGGGCACGGCTTGCAGCTGCCAGTGTTGCACGGCCCAATTCAGCAGCTCTTGCGGTTTATCCACTGCGGGCGCGGGTGGCAGTTTCAGGTAGCCCATCACTTGGCGCAGCAGGGCTTCTTTGTGTTGTAAGTCTAGCGCGGGGGCGAGGGTTTGCTTCGACCATTTTTGCCCTTCGGCATTGGTGAGCAGGGGCAGGTGGGCGTAGTGTGGGGTGGGGAAGCCGAGGCAGCGTTGTAGCCAGATTTGGCGCGGGGTGGACACGAGTAAATCCTGCCCGCGCACGATGTGGGTAATGCCCTGTTCGGCATCGTCGGCCACCACGGCGAGCTGGTAGGCCCATAGGCCGTCGGCGCGTAGGAGGACGAAATCGCCGATGTCGCAGGCGAGGTTTTGCGCATAATGGCCGACGATGCCGTCGGTGAAGGCGATGGTTTCATCGGGCACGCGCAGCCGCCAGGCGGGCACTCTGCCGGCGGCTTCGGGCGGCGGGGCGGCAAGCTGTGCGCAGGCGCCGTTGTAAACGAAACCGTCCACGCCCTGCCGCGCTTGGGCGTGCCATTGTTTGCGGCTGCAATAGCAGGGGTAGGCGAGGCCGCTTTGCTGCAGGCTTTGCAGGGCGGCGCGGTAGAGATGGTGACGGCGGCTTTGGTAGGCCACTTCGCCGTCCCATTCGAAGCCGAATGCTTCGAGGGTGCGCAGGATATGGGTGGCGGCGCCGGGCATTTCGCGCGGCGGGTCGAGGTCTTCCATCCGCACTAGCCAGCGCCCGCCCTGTGCACGGGCATCGGCGTAGGAAGCCAGGGCGGTGAGCAGCGAGCCGATGTGCAAGAGGCCGGTGGGGCTGGGGGCGAAGCGTCCGATATACATGGGGAAGGTTTGGTTTAACGGCGTTGGGGCAGGTTTTCAGGTAGCCTTTGTGCGGGATGTAGGCTACCTGAAAATTCATCCGCTTATTCGCACTGCTGTACGCCCACGGTTTCGGCCAGGGCTTTGAGGCGGCGTTCGGATTTTTCCACGTAGGGGTTGTCGGTATCCCAGGCGTAGCCGGCGAGGATGGAGCTGATCATGCGGCTGATTTCGGGGTTGCGGTTGGGGGCGTAGATGGCATCTTGGAAGCTGCCGTCATACCAGCCGTTCACATAGGTGCGGAAGGCGTTGACGCCCGTCATCAGCGGTTCGGCAAATTCGCGCTGCCAATCGGCTTCTTGGCCTTTGAGCTGGCGGGCGAGCAGGTCGGCGGCGAGTTTGGCCGAGTGCATGGCGATGGTGACGCCGGAGGAGAAGACGGGGTCGAGGAATTCGGCGGCGTTGCCCAAGAGGGCGAAGTGGCGGCCGTGCAGGGTTTTGACGTTGGCGGAATAGCCTTTGATGTGGCGGAAGGGGAAGTCGTTTTCCCATTGGGCATTGCCCAAAATGCGCGCGAGCATGGGGATTTCGGCGGCGTAGCGGCGCAGGATGGCTTCGGAATCGCCCAGGCCGGCGAAGCGTTCGGGCAGGCCGACCACGCCGATGGAGCAGCGGTTGTCGCCGAAGGGAATGAGCCAGAGCCATACGTCGCGGTGCACCGGGTGGGTGGAGATGAGGATTTTGCTGCGGTCGAAATCGGGGTCGGCGATGTTGTCGTCGATGTGGGTGAAGTGGGCTTCGCGCATGGGCAGGTCGGACGGGGTGTCGAGGCCGAGCAGGCGGGGGAGGACGCGCCCGTAGCCGCTGGCGTCGAGCACGAAGCGGGCGGTGAGTTCGTAGGTTTCGCCGTTGTCGGTTTCCACGCTGAGGCGGGCGGTGTCGCCGCTGTTGTCGAAGGCGGTAACGGCGTGGCCGAAGCGTACGTCCGCGCCTTGTTTGGCGGCTTCGTCGATCAGGATTTTATCGAAGATTTCGCGGCGCACTTGGTAGGTGGTGCCGGGGCCGGGGGTGAATTTGTCGGTGAAGTCGAAATAGGTGTAGCGGCTGCCCCAGGTGAAGGCGGCGCCGTTTTTAAACTGGAAGCTGGGCTCGGCCTCTACGGCGGGCAGGAAGCCGGCTTCTTCGATGAATTCCATGCAGTGCGGCAACAGGCTTTCGCCGATTACGAAGCGGGGGAAATGCTGTTTTTCGAGCACGCACACGGAAAAACCGTGTTTGAGCAGCAGGGCGGCGGCGACTGCGCCGGAGGGGCCGGCGCCGATGATGGCGATATCGCAGGATTGGGGCATGTTTGGTCTCCTTAAGGATGGGGGGTGTGGGTTTCAGGTAGCCTTTCAGACGGCCTTTTTGTAGTAGCGGGCGGGTTTCGTCATTCATAATGCACACTAGGGGAGGCTACCTGAAAAGTTCTAGCTAGCCTCCGGGGTTCAGGCGAAATATTTGAGGGATGGCCTATTTGTCCAAAACTTTGGTATTGACCAACAAGCGCACCGCTGTACCTTCATAACGCTGGTTCAACCACGCCTGTAACCGTTCGCGGTCTTTGGCGGGCAGAGGTTGGTCGAATTCGAGGGAGACAACAATATTGTTACTTGCGTCCGCTTCTTCGCTTTGAACTCTCTCAGGCTGCTCCTGCGTAGCGGGTGCAGTTTGTGCTTTTTCCCAAACCAAACCGCGCCCAACAACGATTTTTTCGGCTTCCGGATATTGGGCTTTGATTTCCCTCAGTACTGCTACGTCTTCGGGACTGGTGGTTTTGCCCGCCAGCACGGTATCGATGTAGGCCTGCTGCTCTTCCAGCTTGTTCTGTAACTGCACCGAGTTGTTATGGCTTGCCAGCAGTTCTTCAATTTTGGTGTCACTGCCCCCCGCATAGACTACTTTCACTTGCGGTTCTTTTATACCTGCCGCTTTCAGATTTGTGACCAGCAGAGTGGTAATTTTCTCGGCATTCCCTGTTCCGTTGACAATCAGCCCGACTGCGCGTTCTTTGTAGTTCACCATTTTACGCAGCACGAAAAAACCTTCCTGCTGTTGTGCAGCGGCGATGGCATTGTTGGCTTTGGTATTAAACAGCTCCTGACGCACTAGTCCCGATGCCATATATCCGCTCGGAATCATCACTGTCAACACTACGGCTGTGATAATAATACGGTGCAGTCTGCGTTTGGTCTCACTTACCAGCCCCCTGCGCGGCAGCTTAAGTAGTTTGGAAAACAGTAGGGTGGAAAAAGCGATGAACACGCAGTTGATGGCAAACAGATAAAAAGCACCGAAAAAATAGTGCCAGTTACCGTGTGCCAATCCGTAACCCGCAGTACACAGGGGCGGCATCAGTGCAGTGGCAATTGCCACACCCGGGATGGCATTGCCTCCTTCTTTGCGCGTTAATGCCACAATGCCTGCACTACCGCCGAAGAAGGCAATTAACACGTCCCATAGGGTTGGCTGGGTACGTGCCAAAAGCTCGCTTTGTGCCTCTTTCAGCGGAGTGAGCAGGAAATACAGTGTAGCGGTAACCAAACTGATGGCGATGAACACAATAATATTGCGTGCTGCTTGGCGGATCAGTGCAGTATCGCCTACCGCGGCACCGTAACCCACACCGACGATCGGCCCCATCAACGGAGAAATCAACATCGCCCCAATCACTACCGCCGTGCTGTTTACATTCAAACCGATACTCGCCACGGCAATGGCAAACATCAATACCCACATGTTAGTTCCAGATACCCGCGTATTGGCACGGATGGCGGCATCGATTTTGTCAGGATGAGCTTGGTCATGTGCAAGGTTGAATACATCTTGCAGTTTGGTCATTGTGTGATTGTCTTGTACTTCCTGATTTTTACTATTTTCCTGTTCTTGCATTTTCTTATCCTCAAATTTTAACGATTGTTTTGAATGCTACCTCACAATTGTGATCAAGGATAGGCGGCACACTTTTTATAAGAAGCTATATTTTAGTTTTACAGAAGTCCAACCTTAGCTTTGCCAAGATGTCGATTCATTAGTTGAAGCTCCCGCTTTCAGGTAGCCTTTTCAGACGGCCTCCCGCCCCGCGCCTTCCTTCTTCAGTAGCCAGGCCGAGAGCAATACGTTCAGCCCCACGCCAAGCGATACGGTGATGCCGAAGGCGGCGACGGCGGGGGTGGTGCTGATGGCGAGCAGCAGGAAGGAGATGGCGGTGGTGAGGGCGGCGAGGAGGATGCCGCCGAGTTTGGCGGCGGGGGTTTCGCGGGCGGTGAGGGCGTAGACGGCGTAGTCCGCGCCCACGGCGGCCACCAAGAGCAGGCCGAACATGGCGAACAGGCTGACGGGCAGGCCGAGCCAGCCGAGCAGGCCGACGGTGGCGGCGGCGGAAATCAGCGGCACGGCGAGGATGAGGCTGCCGCGCCGTGCGCCGAAGATGCGCCACAGCACGAGCCAGGCCAGGGCGAAGGAGGCGAGTTTGAGCCAGGCGGCGTGGTTGCGGGTGTGGCGGAAGAGTTTGTTCAGCCGGGCGCGTTTGTCCACCAGCCGGGCGCAGGTGCCGCCTTGGTTGCAGGGCAGCGCGGAGAGCGCGGTTTGCACGGCGGCGGCATCGTTCAGGCCTTGCACGCGCACGAGGGCGGCTTCTTGGCCTTGGATGTTGCCCAGATAGAGAGTGCGCCAGGCTTCGGCGGTTTGCCCGCTTAAGGCTTGATCAAGCGGGACGACGGGCTGCGCGGCGGCTTGTTGCAGGGCGGTTTGGATGGTGTCGGGCTTCAGGCCGAGCTGGAGCATGGGATCGGCCGACGGGGCGGGCTGTTCGGCCAGGCGGCGCAGTTGGGCGAGCAGGGCTTGCTGCTCTTCGGCGGGCAGCAGCCATTGGTTGAGCGACTGTATACCACCAATTTTGCCTTTGCTTGCCAAGGGTTGCAGGGCGGCTTCCACTTGTGCGCTGCGGCGCAAGAGTTCGTCTGCGTTGTCGGCCTGCACGAGGATGCTGCGGCCGCCGGTGTCGTTGCCGCTGATGTCGGCCACTTGGCGCATTTCGGCGATGAGTTGGGGCGATAAGGCCGCCCAGTCGCGGATGTCGTCGCGCCAATCGGTTTTCAGGTAGCCTGCGGCGGCCAGCGGCAGGATGGGCAGGAGCAGCCAGTGCAGGCGGGCGGCGGCGAGTTTGTGCATGGCGGCGGCAAACCGAGCGGCGCGGGGGTGGTAGCCGTGAAACAGCGGCGGCAGCAGGAGCACGGTGGCGGCAAACGCGCCGCCGAGCGCGGCCACGGAAAACACGGCAGTTTGGCGCAGCACGGGCAGCGGGGTGAAGGCGAGCAGCAGGTAGCCGGTGGCGGTGATGCCCAGTCCGGCGAGGAAGGCGGGCAGGACGCGGCGCATGGCCTCTTTGGCCGCCCAGTCGGGAGAAAACACCGAGGGCGTGAGCCAGTGCAGCGGGAAGTCCACCAGCATCCCCACCAGGCTGGTGCCGATCACGACGGTGAGGATGTGAATCTGCCCGAACGCGCCCACCACCGCCGCCGCGCCGAGCAGCATGCCCGCGCCCAGCGGCAGCGCCAGCGCAAACACGCGCAGGCTGCGGAACACGGCCAGCAGCAGGGCGAAGGTGAGCGACAGGCCGATGGCGGACATCAGGCCGCTTTCGCGTTCGGATTGGGTTTTGGCTTCGGCGGCAAACAATGCGCCGCCCGCCGCCAAGAGGCGGTAGCCGCCGCGCTCGGCTTGGGCGCGGGAGTCGGCCAAGAGCGGCAGCAGGCGTTCGGCCTGATCGGCGGCGGCTTTTTCAGGTAGCCTGGCGCGCAGCCACACCCAAGTGATGCCGTCTTGTTCGCTATACATCATGCCGTTGCCGCTGTGCCATTGCAGGCGGCTGGAGGGCTGTTTTTGCTGCACGAAGCGGGCGAAGCCGAGCCAGTCGTCTTCCAGCGGCACGATTTGCGCGGCAAACGGGTTGGCCGCGTCTTCGGCGCGCTGTTGGAAATAGGCGGCGGGGTCGTGCAAGAGCAGCTGCTGCTGTTCGCGCGGCAGGGCG
Organism: Eikenella sp.; assembly: GCF_057315495.1. Classification (NCBI taxonomy): domain Bacteria; kingdom Pseudomonadati; phylum Pseudomonadota; class Betaproteobacteria; order Neisseriales; family Neisseriaceae; genus Eikenella; species Eikenella sp. Next base: position 23,767 of record NZ_DBHKXY010000023.1, on the reverse strand, counting down.
TTCACGCCGAGGCGGCCGATTTCCTGCCGCAGTTGTGCCAAATCGGGGTTTAAGCGGCTGTCCACCGCGGCGAATAGGCCGCTTTGCTGCCAGCGGTCGGCCACTTGTTCGGCGGCGGCGAAGGCGCGGTCGGCATCTTCGCTGCCCACCAAGAGCAGGATTTGGCCGTTGAGCTGTTTTTCACCCGCTTCGTCTGCCGCGCGCCACACCGCGTCTACCTGCGCGTCGGCGGGCAGAAGCGCGGTGAGGTCGGTTTGCAGACGGCCTCCCTGCGCTATCCCCCAGCCCAGCCATGCGGCGGCGAAGGCCAGCAGCAGGGCATACAGCCACGCGAGCCTAGTCATGCAGCGCCACCCTGCCCGAAGCGCAAGGCGTGTCGCCCTGCCTGATGGCGAAATGGATTTTGTTTTTCGCCGCGTCGTGCCGCAGCGTGAGCTGCACGGTGTCGTGCGGGCGCACAAAGTGCTGGTATTTCAGGTTTTCGATGTGTTGCACCGTTTTTCTGCCCCAGTCGAACTGCGCCGCCAAATCCATCGCCCACTGCACTTCGATCACGCCGGGCACCAGCGGGAAATCGGCGAAATGGCCGCCGAAATAAGCCAAATCCAGCGGCACCGTGCCTTCAAACGCATATTCGCGCGTTTCTTCGTTTGCGTGCAGCAAAGCCCACTGCGGCGCGGTTTGCGGCACGGTAAAGGCCGTCTGAAAATCCTGTTCGCGGATTTTCGCCTGCGGATTGCGCGGCAGGGCGGCGGCGAAACGCCAATAGCGCGGCAGCGCGGCGGTGTCTTGCGTTTTGGCCAGATGCTGTTTCAGGGTTTGCACCACGGCGGCGCGCCCCTGCTCGCGCAGCGCGGCAATGCCCTCGGCGGAAAGTGCCGCCCAGGCGGCAATCCGGCCGTGCTGCGGATGGCGGGCGCAATGTGAGTCGGCCACCCAGTCGTGGGCGAGCAAATCGTGCTCCAGCTGCGCCAGCGACACGCGCTTGTCTTCCAGCTTGATGATGCGGTCTTGGCGGCCGAGCAGCTCCAGCCGTCGGCCGTCCAGCCGCACCGCATCGGCGGTTTGCCGCACCCCGCCGCTCCACGGCGAGGCTACCTGAAAAATGTTTTCTGCGTTTACCGAAGCCTCTACTTCGGGCAACAGCTCCCACTCGCCGCCCTGCCGCAGCGCGATCACGCCGGTTTCCGTGCTGCCGTACACATCGTGCGGCGCAAAGCCCAGCTTCTCTTGCAGCAGCGCGGCGGTGGCCTCCGGCAGCATCCCGCCTGCGCTGATGATGCCGCGCACATTCTGCCGCAGCCGCGCCCAATCGCGCCCCTCGCCCAAACGGTTCAACAACGCAGGGCTGGCAATCCACACGCATTCGCGGCGCGAATCGGCCAGCAGCAATTCGGGATACACGCACTGCCGCCGCCCGATTGCCCAGCCCGCCGCCAGCGACACGAACACGCGGAAAGTCAGCCCGTATAAATGCTGCGGGCTCACGCTGCCCACGGCAGCCAAGCCGTGCCAGCTTTCAGGCAGCCTTTCGGCCAGTGTCGCCGCTTCGGCCAGCATCTGCGCGCGCGTTTTGGTTTCCACTTTCGCCTCGCCCGAAGAGCCGGAAGTTTTCAGATACAGCACGTTTTCAGACGGCCATTCCAACGCTTCCGCCGGCGCGGCCGCCTGCTCCGCCGCCCCGTCGTACAGCCAGAGGCCGTCTGAAATTTCCGGCACGTCGCTCAGCCACACCGCCCCGCCCACTTCCGCCCAGCGGCGGTTTTCCTCCGCCAGATTCGGCGGCAGATACACCTCCGCCCCCGCCAGCCACGCCGCCAGCAGCGCGGAAGCAAACCGCGCCGCATCGTCAAACCACAGCGCGGCTGCCTGCACATTGTGCGCACGCAAACGCGCGGCCAGCGAGAGCGTGGCGGCGGAAAACTGCGAGGCTGTCCAGCCTTCGGCCAACAGGGAATCGGGGGAACGGTTTAAAAGCGGGAGTATGGGCATGGTTTCGGATTGGATGTTGGATAAGGAGAAGTGGCCTTTCAGGTAGCCTTAAAGGCTACCCGAAAATATAAACTCGGCAATTGCAGGTTGGTTTATTCGCCCAAGGCCTGCTGGGCGGCGGGGCTGAGCGGCTGGTTGGTTTGCAGCTGGTTAAACTGCATCACAGTGCGGTCGCCCTGTTTTTCGTCCAGCTCTACTTTCTGCACCAGCTGGCCGCCATTGATAACGATTTTGTTGAACACCTGCCGCATCACGGCGGTTTTCGGGGTGAGGGTGAGCTGCCATTGTTGGGCGTTGCCGGAAAGGGCGAGGTTGAAGTGGCGCTGCAATTCGGCGGTGTCGCCGCCGAGCACGGCCATGAAGAGTTTCACTTGTGCCGCTTGCGCGGTTTGGCTGCCGTTGGCGCGCCACTGCCCTTGCGCATCTTGGCGGCTGATGCCGTCTCGGCGCACGCGCAGTTTCATGTCAAACGGTTTTTGCAGATGCCAAAACAGGCCGCGGCCGGGGCGCAGGGCAAAACGGCCGCTGGTTTGCACGGGTTTGTCCATCGAGCGCAAAAAACGCTGCTGGGTAAACCCGCCCTGCACGCTCTGCTGGGCTTGCAGCTGCGTGGTGAGCTCGGCGGTGCTGAAGGCGAGCACAGGGAGGGCGGCAAGGGAGATGAGGAGGCTGAGGAGGAATTTTTTCATGGTTCCGGGGTTATGCGTGGAGTGGGAAGAGAGGCGTAGTATAGTGGATTTGCGGGCAATGCGTGTGGGAGCTTGCCTGAAAATGCAATGGTTTTGCATATGTAAAGAGGCTACCTGAAATTTTTCAGGTAGCCTCTTCTGACCGGCAACCAAGCCTTTAAGAACGCGGCTTATCCAAGCCATACACTTGCACTAGGGCCTCGGTGAGGTGGGCGGTTTGATTGTCTACTTTGGAAAGCGCGCTGGTGGGAGCGTGCAGGAGTTTGTTGGTGAGCTGTACCGAAAGCCGCTCAAGCACTTCTTCAGCGGGCACGCCTTTGGCCAGCAGGCGGGTGGCGTTGTCGAGCACTTGTTGGCGGGCACGTTCGCCTTCATCGCGCAGGGAGCGGATCAGCGGCACGCTTTGGCGGCGGCGCTGCCAACTCATGAATTCGGCCACTTTGCTATCCACCATCTGCTCGGCTTCGGCGGCGGCACGCTGTCGGGCGGCCTGGCCGCTGCTCACTACCTGCATCATGTCGTCTACCGTATAAAGATAGGCATCACCCAAATCGACTACTTCGGCTTCGATATCGCGCGGTACGGCCAAATCGAGCAGGAAAACGGGGCGGTGGCGGCGTTCGCGCAGGGCGCGTTCCACCATGCCTTTGCCGATAATCGGCAGCTGGCTGGCGGTGGAGGACACAATCACGTCGTATTGGTGCAACCGCTGCGGCAGTTCGCTCAACGGGCAGGCGGAGGCAGGCGAGGCCAGCTTGTTGCATAATTCTTGAGCGCGCTCGGTGGTGCGGTTAGCCACGGTGATGCCGCGTGGCGATTTGGCAGCGAAATGGGTGGCCACCAATTCAATCATCTCGCCCGCGCCCACGAATAAAATATTCAATTCACCGATATCGGGAAAAATGCGGGCGGCCATTTTCACTGCGGCAGCAGCCATGCTCACCGAATTTTCGCCCACCGCCGTGCTGGTGCGCACTTCTTTGGCAATGGCGAAGGTTTTTTGAAACAGGGCATGCAGATTGGAAGCCACCGTTTGCTGCTCCTGCGCCACGCGCACGGCGTTTTTGATTTGACCAAGAATCTGCGGCTCGCCCAGCACCATGCTGTCGAGCCCGCAAGATACGCGGAAAGCATGGCGCACGGCTGCTTCGGTTTGGTAGCGGTAGAGGTAGGGTTCCAGCGTGCTGTTGGGAATCTTGCGGTAGTCGGCCAGCCAGCGCACAATATCGTCCGGCTCGCCCACGCAATAGAGTTCGGTGCGGTTGCAGGTGGACAAAATCACGGCTTCTTCAGCCGTGCGGCTGCCCACCAGCTCACGCAATGCTTCAGGCAGCATGGCGGCAGCAAAAGCTAACCGCTCGCGTATGCTCAACGGAGCGGTTTGGTGATTCAAGCCGATGGCGGTAAGCTGCATGGCGGATTATCCCAAAAACCGAAACTGCGCTATTATAGCCAAACCGCACTGGATGGTGAATAAAATCTTTTAATAACTTCAAGATGATAGTATTTATCAGTTAGCAATTTGAGAAAGGAGAAACCGATGGATTTGCACAATATCCGCGAAGACTACAGCAAACAGGAGCTTTCCAAGGCCGATTGCGCCAATACGCCACTACCGCAGTTTGAAAAATGGCTGAACGAAGCTATTCATTCCGCCGCCAAAGAGCCCACCGCCATGAGCGTGGCCACGGTGGATGAGGCCGGTCGGCCCAATAGCCGTATCCTGCTGTTGAAAGAGGTGAACGACCGGGGCTTTGTGTTTTTCTCCAACTACCAAAGCCGCAAAGGCCGCGCGCTGGCGGCACATCCGTTTGCTGCGCTCACCTTTTTCTGGCCGGAACTGGAACGGCAGGTGCGCGCCGAAGGGCGGGTGGAAAAACTGGATGCCAAATCTTCAGACGAATATTTCGCCAGCCGCCCCTACACCAGCCGTTTGGGCGCGTGGGCCAGCGAGCAGAGCAGTGTGATTGCCGGCAAAAGCATCATCGTGGCACGCGCAGCGGCCGAAGCGGTGAAACACCCCCTGCACGTACCGCGCCCGCCGCACTGGGGCGGCTACCTGCTGATTCCCGACCGGGTGGAATTCTGGCAAGGCCGCCCCAGCCGCCTGCACGACCGTATCCAATATCGCCTGGAGGGCGATAAGTGGATTAAAGAGCGGCTGGCGCCATAGTTTGGCTGCAATAAGAGAAAGGCTACCTGAACAATGGTTTTCAGGTAGCCTTTTCACAGCTGGGTCGTACGAGCAGCAGGCTACCTGAAACATGCCAGGATCTTTTCAGGTAGTCTTTGTCGCTAAAACACGGCGTTCAGCACAATAAAGCAAATCGACGCCAGTAGGCCGGCGGCTGGCACGGTAATTACCCAAGCTAAGGCGATTGGCTTCATCAGTCGCCAGTTGGCGTTGCGGTTGACCAGCCCGATGCCGAGCACGGCGCCCACGAGGATGTGGGTGCTGGATACAGGCAGCCCCAGTGCGGAGGCCAGCATCACGACGGTGGCGGCGGATAGCTCGGCCACGAAGCCGGAAGAGGGGTGCATTTTGGCTAGGTTTTCACCCACGGTGGCAATCACTTCCCGACCGATAAACCACAGCCCCACCACCAGCGACACACCGAAGGTGAGCATGGTAATCGGCGGAATGTCGCCGCTGCTGCCGATGGTGCCGCTGCGCAGCACGTCCATGATGGCGGCAAACGGGCCGATGGCGTTGGCGATGTCGTTTGAGCCGTGGCTGAAGGCGAAGCAGCAGGCGGTGAACACTTGCAGCCAGCTGAACATGATGAAGGTGGCACGGTCGAGGTTGGCACCGGTTTTCAGGGTGCGGGCGTAGGCAAATGTGCCCATCCACAATACCGCGCCCACCATGCCGACGATTAACAGGTTATCCAGCGTGCTCAGGCCTAAGTTGAGGTGTTTCAGGCCTTTAAACAGCAGCATCGCGGCCATCACCATGCCACCCACCGCGCCCGCCAGCGGCACCCACAGTCGCAGGGCACGGAAGGCGTTGATTTCATCTTTGCGGCAGTCGATTTCGTGCAGGCGGCGATAGTAGTCGGACGCCAGCTCTTCGGGCTGGTAGTTGCCTTCGTTATACAGCTGGGCATCGCGCACGATGGTGGCGGTATAGGCCATCTGCTGCAATTCGCTCATCTGCTCAAAGCGTGTTTTGTGTTCTTTTTTGTAGGCCAATTTCTGCTTGCGCAGGCGCTGCACATGGCGGCTGGAGGCCACGTTGTAGCCCAGGATATAGGTTTTGATGTTTTTAAACACCAAATAGGAAGTTACCCCGCCCAAGAGCGGCGAGAGCACCCAGGAAATGGCAATTTCGCCGATTTTTTCCCAGCGAACCATGTTCAAGCCAGCCAAGCCGCTGTTGTAAAAGCCCAAAACCATCGCTGCGCCCACGATGCCGCCAATGATGGAATGTGTGGTGGACACCGGCAGGCCTTTTTGTGAAGCAAATAGCAGCCACAGCGAGGCGGCAGCTAGCGCGGCCATCATGATGTAGACAAATTGCACCGGCTCCAGCGACAGGCTGCCCAAATCCACAATGCCGTTGCGGATGGTGTCGGTCACACCGCCGCCGGCCAGCATCGCGCCGCTCACCTCAAACACCGCCGCCACAGCTAGTGCCTGCGGGATGCTCAGCGTACCGGCGCCCACCGAAGTGCCGAAGGAGTTGGCCACATCGTTGCCGCCGATGTTGAACGCCATAAAGATGCCGAACAGCGCCGCGAGAATAAACAGCGCGGAATGGTGGTGTTGTATATAGCCCAGCCCCCAATAGATGAAATAGCAGGACATGCCGAACAACAAGGCCATACCGAGGAAGTTGACGCTTTTCAAACGCAGCGAGGCAGAAGAACCGGCCATGATGAAAATCTTTACAAACAAAATGTTGAATACAGTAGCCGCAGCAATTCATGCCGCAGCCGAACAAACGGCGCAATTATACCAAACCAATTTGTGCTGCATGCAAAAACAGGCTACCTGAAAGCAGCGCTTCAGGTAGCCTGAGATGCAGAATGGGCGGATTGCTACACTTTTGCCTGACTGTATTCCTGCAATAACGTGCGGAACGCTTCCGCCGTTTCTGGGTGTTTCAGCCCGTAGACCAGCGTGGCTTCCAGGTAGCCCAGCTTGCTGCCGCAGTCGTAGCGTTTGCCCGCAAAAGCGTGCGCCAGCACCGGCTCGTGTTCCAGCAGCTTGGCGATGCCGTCGGTGAGCTGGATTTCGCCGCCCGCGCCGCGCCCTACGGTTTGCAGCAGGGAGAAAATGCGCGGCGTGAGGATGTAGCGCCCCACCACGGCCAGGTTGGACGGCGCTTCTTCCGGCTTCGGTTTTTCCACAATGCTTTGAATACGCTGATATTGCTGCCACGGCGACACTTCCACGATGCCGTAAGAGCCGGTTTGCGAAGGCGCTACGGTTTCCACGCCCAGCACGCTGTTACCGGTTTGGCGGTACACCTCGGCCATCTGCGTAATCGCGCCCTGTGGCGCATTGATTAGGTCGTCGGCCAGAATCACGGCAAAGGGTTCGTTGCCCACCGCCGCGCGAGCACACAGCACGGCATGCCCCAAGCCCAAGGCCTCGGCCTGGCGGATATACAGGCAGGTAACATCGGGCGGCAAAATATCGCGCACATGCGAGAGCAGCGAAGTTTTGTGGCGCTGTTCCAGTTCGGTTTCCAGCTCGTAGGCTTTGTCGAAATGGTCTTCGATGCTGCGTTTGTTTCGGCCGGTAACGAACACCAATTCGGTGCAGCCGGCGGCTACGGCCTCTTCCACTGCGTATTGAATCAGCGGCTTATCCACAATCGGTAGCATTTCTTTGGGGCTGGCCTTGGTGGCGGGCAGAAAGCGCGTGCCCATCCCGGCCACGGGGAAGACGGCTTTTTTAATTGGAACGGGATTTTCCATGGTTTTGCTTCGTTATAGGTTGGAAAGATGCCACATTATAGCAGTGGCTGGACATAGGATGTTTTAAAGGCTACCTGAAAGCGTAAGCGTCAACTCAGCGTTTCGTTTCAGGTAGCCTTTAAACCGCATGCGGATTAAGAAGCCATGTGTGTCAACACATCTGCTGCGATTGCCACGCTTTCCGCTACCAGTTCTTCCGTGTGTGCCGCCGACACAAATGCCGCTTCGTAGGCTGATGGGCCGAAGGATACACCACGATCGAGCATGCCGTGGAAGAAGGTTTTGAAGGCTTCGATATTGGAGGCAGCCATATCGGCATAGTTCTGCGGCAGGCTACCTGAAAAATACAGGCCAAACATGCCGCCCACACTGTCGGCAGTGAAGGCGATGCCGGCTTGTGCTGCCGCTTGTTTCAGCCCATGCACCAGCTGCTCGGTGTGTGCGGTGAGGTTTTCGTAGAAACCCGGGCGCTGGATGATTTCCAGCGTTTTCAAGCCTGCTGCCACGGCCACGGGATTGCCAGAGAGCGTGCCGGCTTGATACACACCGCCCAATGGCGAGATGCAGTCCATGATTTCACGCTTGCCGCCAAAGGCCGCCAGCGGCATACCGCCGCCAATCACCTTGCCCATGGTGGTTAAATCCGGCGTGATGCCGTGCAGCGACTGCGCACCGCCAAGCGCCACGCGGAAGCCGGTCATCACTTCGTCGTAAATCAGCACCGCGCCGTGTTTGGCTGTCAGCTCGCGCAGGGCACGGATGAATTCGCGCGTTGAGCGCACCAGGTTCATATTGCCGGCAAATGGCTCCAAAATCACACAGGCGATTTGGTTGCCGGCTTGGGCAAAGGTTTCTTCCAGCTGAGCTACATTATTGTATTCCAACACCAAAGTATGTTTGGTGAAATCGGCGGGCACGCCGGCGGAGGAAGGGTGGCCGAAGGTGAGCAGGCCGCTGCCGGCTTTCACGAGCAGGCTGTCGGAATGGCCGTGGTAGCAGCCTTCGAATTTCACGATTTGGTCGCGCCCTGTGTAGCCGCGCGCCAAACGGATGGCCGACATGGTGGCTTCGGTGCCGGAGCTTACCAGCCGCAGCCGCTCCACACTGGGCACCAGGCGGCAGATTTCTTCGGCAATTACGATTTCGGCTTCAGTGGGGGCGCCGAACGACAGCCCACCCAAAGCCGCTTCGCGTACTACTTCCAATACTTCCGGATGCGCGTGCCCCACGATAGCTGGCCCCCACGAACCGACATAATCGATATAGCGTTTGCCGTTTTCGTCCCACACAAAAGCGCCCTCAGCCTTTTTAATAAAGCGCGGTACACCGCCCACGCTGCCGAAGGCGCGCACAGGCGAATTCACGCCGCCAGGAATCACGGCTTTGGCGCGGGTGAAGAGTTGTTCGTTGCGGTCGGTCATGAGAAATCCTTGCGAGGAAAATAGAAACAGGCAGATTTTAGCAGATTACGGTGGCGGGCTTGGGCAGGCTACCTGAAAGATGATACGGGCAGAAGGGATTGATCCGCGAATACGAACAAGGCTACCTGAAACTTTAGCTTGGTAGGAACTCAGCCTTGGCTGGCTCAGACATCATCCCTTTTTGCTGAAGCTACGTTTTCAGGTAGCCTCTTGAAAGCCATCTGTGCTGTTCTCAGCAGACACCGCATCGGTTGGACTCAGCGTTTCCGACGCTTGCCAGCTTTCAGGGTGGCGACGGGCGGAGTGTGTCGCAACCGCACACAACTGACAGCATGCCACAAGCCGATAACGGGCAGAGCCAGCAACATGGCCGCTATCGGGGCAAGCAGACAGGCATACCAGACCAGCGTGCCGAAGTGCCACCGGCTGAGGGCAAGGCACAACGGCGTAAACAGGCAGAGGAGCCCGAAGGCGAGCTTCGGGTGTCGGCTGAATGTGTTTTCCAGTATCCACTCCAACAGAGCTTCTATGGGGAGGAAGACGAGGCGGAGCAGGAGTTCAAAGAGGAAATCCATGTTTGGGAGGTGAAGAATTAGTGGCTGGTGGTTTTGCCGGGCATGAATGGCCGACCCGTTGTGGTGTATTGCGGAATCATCTGATAAAGGCTACCTGAATTTCAGGTAGCCTTTGGGTTTGCGTCTTAACGCCATGCGGCCAGGAACTCCTGCCAATGCACTTTGCCTTCCTGGGTTTTCAGGTAGCCTTTGAGCCGCCGGATTTCCATTTCGTATTCGTCGGCATCAGCGGCGCCGCTCATCAAACGGAAGCGTTGAAACATCAGGTAGGTGTTGGCGGCGTCGGTTTCGCAGTAGTCGCGGATTTCGCGCAGGCGGCCTTCGTGGAAGGCCTGCCACACCTTGCTGCCGTCCATGCCCAGTTTGCCGGGGAAGCCGCACAGCTTGGCCATGTCGTCTAAGGGCACGCTGGCGCGGGGCTGGTAGAGGGCGAGCAGGTCCATCAGGTCGCAATGGCGGTTGTGGTAGCGGTTGATGTAGTTGTTCCACTTGAAGTCGCGGCTGTCGCCGAAATCGCCCTCGCCGGTGTCCCAATAGCGGGCAGCGGAGAGGCCGTGAATCAGGGCGCGGTAATGCAGCACGGGTAGATCGAAGCCGCCGCCGTTCCAGCTCACCAGTTGCGGAGTGTGGTTTTCGATCAGCTCGAAAAATTTGGCGATGATGGTTTCTTCGCTATCGCCGATTTCGCCGATGGTGCCCACATGGATTTTGTCGCTGCCCCAGCGCATACAGCAGGAAATGGCCACTACCTGCTGCAAATGATAGGGCATGAAATCGCTGCCGTTGTGCGTGGCGCGGCGCTGCTGCTGCGCCCAAGCCACCACATCGGCAGCGGGCGCGTCGGCCGGCAGACCGTGCAGCAGGCGGATGCCGTTGGCATCGGGAACGGTTTCGATATCGAAGGCGAGAATCGGAGTCATGATGGGCGGCTTTGAGGGTGGGAACGGCATGGATTTTGGCACGAAGCTGGGGTTTCGCCAAGGCTGGCTTATAGGTTTCAGGTAGCCTGCGGCTGCTTGACCAAATCTCCGCGATAGTAGAAAGCAGCGCTTCCATTTTTGACAGCATCTTTACATTGGCTCATCTTGAGCCAGATTGAAAACAAGAGCGACAAAGCAATTTGCCGCTCTTGTTTGATGCACACCTTACCCTTTCAACTTCGCAAATACATCCGCCTTCAAAGAATGCGTGATTTTGCACCGCTAGATAGATCCGTCTTTTCCATCCGACAAAATCTCTTTTGTGACCAGATATTTTGTCATAGCGTCATCATCCAGCACTTCGTCAAATTCGCTCAAATAACGGTGAGGGTTCTTGTGGTCGTATTCGGTGATGGTTGTCAGGAACTGGGAAAAATCGCAGTTTTTTTCGGCCAATTCATACATCACCGCATAATCCATTTGCTTTTTATATCGTGCGGGCGACAGGATTTCGCTTTGGCTGAGGTTGGCCGCGTCCAGCAGAATGATGCCGATGCCGAAACTTTGGCTGAGTTTCTGCAAGGCTTCGCGGAACTCGCCGTCCTGCGGCACGGACAATGCCACCAAATAGCCTTCGTTCGCCCAGCTGGAATTGCTGACTGCCTGGAAAAAGTATTCTTTGTAATTGCCGAAATCCAAATGTTTTTTTATTTCAAACGAGAAAATCTTAATCGGCAGGCGGTCGAACTTCCGCATCCAGGCTTGCAGGCTGCCATGTTCATAATCGGCATATTCGAATTGCACGCCCACCATATCGGGATAGAGCCATTTGTCCGCCCCTTTTTGGCTTTTGCCGCTTTTTTCGTGGAATATGGTGCGCGACTGTGCGGCAAAAACAGGGTGTTCTGCCAGAAACTTGCACAGCAGCGGATGCAAGTCGCGCTCGTGGAATCGGGCTCTTTTCGTTTGGATAGTGGGTGGCAGGACATCAGTGTGTTCGGGCAGCCGCAAAGCTTTCAGGCTACCTAAAAATGCCTGCCGCAAGGAGAACAGCTTGGGGCGGCTGCCCTGCGCCGTGATTTTGCCATCGGGCTTTTTCGATTCCATATACAGCCGTGCGCCTACGGTTGCCCACGGCGTTTTGCCGATGGACGGCAGGCCTTGTTCGGGGTTGTAGCCGTCCAGCTCGGCGTAAAGCCGGTTTTGTTCGATAAAATCCCAAATTTCCGATGCGCTGGCTGGGCGTGCCAACTGCTGTAACGCATACAGCGCGAGTTCGTGATAGGTCATGTCTTTCCATCTTTCAAAAATACTGCCCGTTGGCTTTCAGGCAGCCTGAAAAAGCAGCCTGCACTGTTTGAGTCTACCGCTTCAGCTTTGCAAACGCATCCGCCATCGCCGAATTTGCAGGCTGCTTTTCGCGCGGCGGCTTGCTTGAACGGTTGTTTGCGCCGCGTTTTTCGGTTTCAGGCAGCCTGCGCCCACGTTTTTCCGCGCCCGCCTCGTCATCCAGTCGCATAGTCAGCGCAATGCGTTTGCGTGCGGCATCGACTTCCAGCACTTTCACTTTCACCACGTCGCCGGCTTTCACCACTTCGCGCGGGTCTTGGACGAATTTATTGGACAGGGCGGAGATGTGCACTAGGCCGTCCTGATGGACGCCGATGTCCACGAACGCGCCGAAGTTGGCGACGTTGGAGACCACGCCTTCGAGTATCATGCCGACTTGCAAGTCGCTGATTTCGTGGATGCCTTCGGCGAATGAGGCCGTCTGAAACTCGCCACGCGGGTCGCGGCCGGGTTTTTCCAGCTCGGACAGGATGTCCAGAATAGTCGGCAGGCCGAAGCGTTCGTCGATGAAGTCGGACGCTTTGATTTGCTTCACGCGCTCGCGGTTGCCGATGAGTTCGGCGGCGGTAATGCCTTGTTGCGCCAGCATTTTGGCGACAACGGGATAGGCTTCGGGGTGGACGGCACTCGCATCCAGCGGCTCTTTGCCGCCGTTAATCCGCAAAAAGCCCGCCGCCTGCTCGAAGGTTTTTTCGCCCAAGCGCGGCACTTTCAGCAATTTTTTACGGCTGTCGAACGCGCCGTTTTCATCGCGGTAGGCGACGATGTTTTGGGCAAGGGTTTGATTCAAACCGGAAATCCGCGCCAAGAGCGGGGCAGAGGCGGTGTTCACGTCCACGCCGACGGCGTTCACGCAATCTTCAACCACTGCGTCCAGCGATTTGGCGAGCTGGCTTTGGTTCACATCGTGCTGATACTGACCCACGCCGATGGATTTGGGGTCGATTTTGACCAACTCGGCGAGCGGGTCTTGCAGCCTGCGGGCGATGGACACCGCGCCGCGCAGGGAAACGTCCAAGTCGGGGAACTCGCGCGCCGCCAGTTCGGACGCGGAATAAATCGACGCACCGGCTTCGGAAACGACGATTTTGTGCAGCCCCATTTCCGGCATTCCGCGCACCAGTTCGCCCGCGATTTTGTCAGTTTCACGGCTGGCGGTGCCATTGCCGATCGCGATGAGCTTCACACCGTGCTGCTTAATCAGGCGTGCCAGCGTTGCCAACATATTGTTTTCTTGATGCAAATAGACGATGACGGTATCCAGTAGCTTGCCCGTGTCGTCCACCACGGCACATTTCACGCCGTTGCGGTAGCCGGGGTCGAGACCCAAAGTCGTCAGCCGTCCGGCAGGCGCAGCGAGCAGCAAATCTTTGAGATTGCGGGCAAACACGGTAATCGCGTCGGTATCAGCGGCTTCTTTCAAACGATTTAGGGCTTCGAGTTCCAACGACAAAAAGATTTTTGCGCGCCAAGTCAGACGCACGGTGTCACGCAGCCATTTGTGGCCGTCTGAAATTTTGAAACGGCGGGTGATGAGTTGCTCGTATTCGCTTTGCTGGGTAATTGGCGTGTCGTCGGGCTGGTATTTGAGCGCGATGTTCAACACGCCTTCGTTGCGGCCGCGCAATACCGCCAGCGCACGGTGGCTGGGCATGGCGCGGACGGGTTCGCGGTGGTCAAAATAATCGCTGAATTTTTCGCCTTCGGTTTCTTTGCCTTCAACCACTTGCGCGTGAATTTCGGCTTCGTTCCACAGCTTGTCGCGCAGCGTGCCGATGAGTTCCGCGTCTTCGGCAAACTGCTCCATCAGAATCGCGCGCGCGCCGTCCAGCGCGGCTTTGGCGTCGGGGACATTTTCGTTCAGGTAGCCCTGCGCGGCGGCTTCCACGTCCTGCGGCTGCTCGGCAAGCAACACGTCCGCCAGCGGCTGCAAACCGTGTTCGCGCGCGATTTGCGCTTTGGTGCGGCGTTTGGGTTTGTAGGGCAGATACAGGTCTTCCAGCGCGGTTTTGTTGTCGGCGGCTTCGATTTGCGCCCTGAGGTCGTCTGAAAGCTTGCCTTGCTCTTCAATACTTTTTAACACAACGGCTTTGCGCTCTTCCAATTCGCGCAGGTATTGCAGCCGCTCGGCAAGCTGGCGCAACTGCGTATCGTCCAGCCCGCCCGTAGCCTCCTTGCGGTAGCGGGCGATAAACGGCACGGTTGCGCCGTCGTCCAAAAGTTCGACGGCGGCGGTGATTTGCGCGGCGGTGGCGGAGAGTTTTTGAGAGAGGATTTGGGTGATGTTCATGGGGATCCTTTGGATGGGTGCAGGCTGCCTGAAAGCGTTAGCTTTAACGAAGTTGAAAAGTGCAGGCTGCTTTTTGGGGTTTGGGTTTCAGACGGTCTTAGCGTTTGCCTGCTTCCGCCACGGCTTTTTGATACAGGGCGAAGAGGAAGGCGGTGCGGCTGCCGTCGTCGCGGCCGCCTTTGTAGCCGTATGCCGCATCGACGGCTTTGTCCAAGGCGCGGTGGGCTTGGTGCAGGCGGGTGAAGGGGGCGTCGGGGCGGTACAGGTCGGCGAGGCTGGGCGGTGGCAGGCCTTCCTGCGCGGCTTCTCGGCGGTAAAACGCGCGGGCATCAAGCACGGCTTGGGCGGCGGCTTCGATGGCGGCGCGGTGTTTTTGTTCGGCGGCGGGGGCGGGGCGGCCTTCGCTTTGCGGGGCGAAGGGGAAGGGAAAGTTGTTGTACACGATGGTGTTGGAATAGCGGTATCGGCTTTCCAGACGGCCGGCCACGGCGCGCATAAAGGCGTTGTGCATGGTGCTGGACAAGATGCCGAAATGGTACAGCGTAGCGTTGGGCAGCATAAAGTTGGCATCGCTGTTAATGGTGTTGCAATCCACATAACCGATGGGGATAAATTCGCGGGTTTCCGATGAAACGCGGGGAATAAGCAGATAGTTGCCGCTTGCAGGCTGCCTGATTTCGTCAAACAGGTGGGGCGTGGCGGCTTTTTTCTTGGTGGCGGCTTTCGTGCTGTGTAAACGCCCTTCCCATTCTTTTGTGTCTTCATTGTAGTATTCCTTTACGTTTGCGATGCGCTGCGCCACTTGCGACATTTGTTTCAAATCTTGGTGCAATCGCGTTTCGCTGATGCCGTGAAACCATAAGCACCAGCGTTCTTTGTTGTTGAGGAATTCTTCCGAACCCAAAAACGGGCGGATGTATTGCGCGGCCAAGGGTTCAGCGGCAATCAGGGCTTGTTTTTCGGCGGTGCTCAAAAGCAGGTTACCGCCGTCGGTCGGCTTATTGCCATATATCATTTCCGCTTCGCCCGAGATGGGTTTGCTGCGTTTGCCGATGATGATATTGGGTGCATCCAGCAGATAGGGGCTGATGTTTTGCACGGCATGTTTTTCAGACGGCCCTTTGATGTCGGGATAGTCGAACAGGTATTTCGCGCCCGTGTGCCGTGCAGGCTGCCTGAATCCGACGATAACGCAATGCACGGCGGCTTTGCCGCTGGCTTGGCTGGTCCATTGGAAGGTGCGGTGGGCGAAGTGGATTTCTACGCCCTGCGGCAGCAGGCTGCCCCACAGGGCTTCCACCTGCTGCCCTTGGGTGATGGAGTTGGTGGACACGAAAGCAGCCTGCACGTTGGGGTTTCGGGTGATGATACGTGCGGCTTTGACGTACCAGTTGGCCACGTAATCCAAGATGCCTGCGTTTTTCAGGCTGCCTGAAACGGCTTGGGTGTCGGCTTTTTGTTCGGCGGTTTGATAGGTGGAGCCGACAAACGGCGGGTTGCCGAAAATATAGTCGGTCTGCGGCCAGTCGGTGTGCAGGCTGTTGGCGTTGATGATTTCCGCGCTGTCGGTGAGCGGGATGGAGGGGCGGGTTTGGCCGAAGCGTTCGGCGGTGCGCAGGTTGCATTGGTGGTCGGTGAGCCACATGGCGACTTTGGCGATTTGGGCGGGGTATTCGTCGATTTCGATGCCGTGAAACTGGCCGATGTGGGTTTGCAGCATGGTGGAGATGTCGAGCAGCTGGCCTGAGGCAAACAGTTCGCCGATGATGTCGTCTTCCAGCCGCCGCAGTTCGCGGTAGGCGACGACGAGGAAGTTGCCGCAGCCGCAGGCGGGGTCGAGAAATTGCAGGCGGCCGATTTCTTGGTGCAGCTCGTGGATGGCGGCGGTGCGTTTGGCTTTGCCCGATACTTTGCAGGCTGCCTGAAAGCGTTGGCGCAGGTTGTCCATAAACAGGCCGTCGATGACTTTGAGGATGTTGCCTTCTTCGGTGTAGTGCGCGCCGAGTTCGCGGCGTTCCACGTTGTCCATCACGCTTTGGAACAGGTTGCCGAAGATTTCGGGGCTGATTTCCGCCCAGTCGCGCGCGGAGCATCGCAGCAGCAGTTCGCGCAGTTCGGTGTTGAAATAAAATTCGCCGAGCTGTTCTTCAAACAGTTTGCCGTTCACATAGGGGAAGGCGCGCAGTTCGGTGTTCATGTTTTGCGCGCGGCGTTCGGGTGGGGTGTTGAGCACGGCAAACAGGCGGTTGAGCGTGCCGCCGATGTCTTCGCCGTCTTCGCGGGTGTATTTTTTCAGGTAGCCTTCAAATTGGCCGGGCTCGAAAATCAGGGTGTCGTCGGCAAAAAAGCAGAACAGCAGGCGGATGAGGAATTGTTTCAGGCTGTGTTCGTCGTAGCTGCCGTCGGCGCGGAAGGCCTGATAGAGGCTGCCCACTGCGGCGGCGGCTTCGATGTTGGCCTGTTCTTGGGCTTGGCGCAGTTCGTGGGTGATGCCGTCCATGAAGTCGAAATGGCGCAACTTGATGTGTTCGGGTAGGTCGGACAGTGGGAAGAAAACGTTGGTGTCATCTTTCAAATCATAGAGTTTCATGGTGGCGAAATCGGACACGATGATGTGGCGGGGCACGTCGTCGGGGTTGTGCCGGCGGATTTCTTCCACATAGCCCATCGCCTGTTCAAACGCGGCGTCAAGGTCTTTGCCGGCGGATTTGTGTTCGCAAAGCAGCCTGCCCGCCCAGAATACGTCGGCAAATTTGGTGTGCCCGTTGCGGTGTTTGACGGCGTATTCGGTGGTGGCGGTGCGGAAGCGGTCCAGCCCGAAAATGGCGAAAAATTCGTTCCAAAAGGTGTCTTTTTCGGCACGTTCGCGCTTTTCGTTTTGGAAGCGGCGGGCAAATTGGGCGGCAAGGCGATATTTGTGTTCGTAGGTGTAGGCGGTCATGGGGAGGGACTTTCGGGCCGGGGTTGCGGGCGGTTGTTTATTCTGGCAGATGGGCGTTCGTGGTAATTGTGTCGCCTGCGGCAGTGATAAAGAAATCCTTAATAACTGAATTCTCACCCAACTATTTGTCTTCCAATATATTTTTTATATGCGTTGCGATGTTTGGCACGGAGGTGTCAAAAAGTTCGGCCAGTTGGCTTTGGTTGAGCCAAACGGTGTGTTCCTGCGCCAGCAGGTTTACTTGGGTTCGGCCGTCTTCGGTTTGGTAAATCAGGATGTCGGACATGGGTTTTCCTTGGGTTTTTGGGGTGCAGGCTACCTGAAAATCGGATTATGCCATATCTACCAATCAGTTTAGCCTCACAGAAAGTCAGCCTTCTTACGGTAATTTTAGTTTTCAGATGACCTTCCTGCCTAAACTCAGGCTACCTGAAAGCCGCCACGCCCAATATTTGCTAAAATGCCGCCAACTTTTTCTATGGAAACCGTTATGCAACAGCAGCCAGACGACCAGCAGGAATGGGTGAGCAAAACCCGCCGCAAAAAAGAAATGCACGATTTGCAGGATTTGGGCATGCAGCTTGCCCGCCTTTCCGGCGATACCTTGAAGAAAATCGAATTGCCCGAAGAATTGCGTGAAGCCATTGCCATGTATAAGAAAATCAATAGCAATGGTGCGCTCAAGCGGCAAACGCAATACATCGGCCGCCTGATGCGCGATCTCGATCCGGAGCCGATCCGCGAGTTTCTCGACAAACTGCAGGGCAGCCACGCTGCCTACAACGCCTTCTTACAGCGTGTGGAGCAGATGCGCGAAACCCTGTTGGAAAACGATGATGCGCTCACTGCCTTCCTGCGCGATTATCCCGCGGCCGAAGCCGGCCAGTTGCGCACGCTGATCCGCAACACGCGCAAGGAACGCGAGCAGGCCAAGCCACCCAAACACTTCCGCACGCTCTACCGCTATCTGAAAGAAGCGATGGAGGCGGATAACCCTGCTGCAGATATGCCGGAGGAGGAAGACGAACAGAGCGGGGAGCAGGAATAAGCGGTTTAGCTCTGGCCAGCAAGACAAAGGCTACCTGAAAAATGGTTTTCAGGTAGCCTTTATTTTGTTTGCGCTGGCTGGTGTTAGGCTTGGTGGTTATAGTGGATGAAAATCAAAATAGGGCAACAGAGGGAGGGCTCATCTTGATTGAGGCTTAACCTTGCCGTTTCAGCAAACGCGTTATAATGCCGCGTTTTCTAGTTTTACCCCGCAGTGGAGCAGCACCATGACCTTATCCAGCCAACGCCCAGCCGATTCCTCCCATGCCGACGGCCAAACGCCGCAGCGGCGCGCGTGGGCGGGCTATGCCGACCGCCGCGCCATCGCCATGCTGTTGCTCGGTTTTGCGGCGGGGATTCCGATTTTGCTGATTTTCTCCAGTCTCTCGCTGTGGCTTACCGAAGCAGGCGTCGACCGCGCCACGGTGACTATGTTCAGCTGGGCGGCATTGGGCTATTCCTTCAAATTTATCTGGGCGCCGTTGATCGATGCGCTGCCGCTGCCGTGGCTCACGCGCCGTTTCGGGCAGCGGCGCGGCTGGCTGCTGCTGGCGCAGGGGCTGATTATCGCCGCGATTTTGGCGATGGCCGCGCTCAATCCGGCCAATGCGGCGGTGTTGCCGTGGATGGCGGCAGCAGCGGTGTTGCTCGGCTTTTCTTCGGCCACGCAGGACGTGGTGATTGATGCCTACCGCATCGAAAGCGCACCGGGCGATGCGGCGATGCAGTCGGTGATGTCGGCCACTTATACGGCGGGCTACCGCGTGGGCATGATTGTGGCCGGGGCGGGCGCGTTGTGGCTGGCCAGCGGCTTCGGCTCGGAAAAGGGGCATTATCTGTATGCCGCCTGGCGCAACACTTATTGGCTGATGGCGGCCACCATGGGCGCCGGCGTGCTCACCACGCTGTGGGTGGCCGAGCCTGCGGTCAAGCGCGAGCGGCCGGCCGGCTTGGCGATGGGCGACAATGCGCGGCTGGTGGGCTTATTTGTGTGCGCGGTGGCGGCTTTTGTGCTGGTGTTCCGAGTGGTTGGCGGGTGGCTACCTGAAAACCAAGGGCCGCTGCTTTCCCTGTTGTGGGAAGGTGCGCGGCTTTCGGCAGCACTGATGGCGGCGGTGCTGACGGGTCGGCTGTTGGTGATGCTGGGGTTGGTACGCGGCGAAGTGGTGCGGCAAACCTGGGTGTTGCCGCTGGCCGACTTTTTCCAACGCTACGGCCGCCATGCCGCGCTGCTGTTGGCCTTAATCGGGCTATACCGTATTTCGGATATTGTGGCCGGGGTGATTGCCAATGTGTTTTATGCCGATATGGGCTTCAGCAAAGACGAGATTGCCGGGGCGGTGAAAACCTTCGGCGTGCTGATGTCGATTGCCGGCGGCTTCTTCGGCGGCCTCTTGGCGCAGCGGTTTGCCGTGATGCGAATGATGATGCTTGGCGCCGTGCTGGCTTCGGCCACCAATTTGCTGTTTATCCTGCTGTTTTGGCAGGGGCACAACCTGCCCTTCCTCTATTTGGCCGTGGCCTTCGACAACCTCGCCGGCGGGCTGGCCAGCGCCGTGTTTGTGGCCTTCCTCTCCTCGCTCACCAGCATTCGATTTACCGCCGTGCAATACGCCCTGTTCAGTTCGCTGATGACGCTACTGCCCAAAACGCTGGGCGGCTACTCCGGCAGCATCGTGAACCAAATCGGCTACGACGGCTTCTTCCTCTTCACCGCGCTCTTAGGCGTGCCGGTGCTCGGGCTGGTGTGGCTGGTAGGGCGTAAGCTGCCGCTACAGGAGTAAAGGGTAATGCAGGCTTAATTTGCAATAAGTTGTACGCTAAATCAATCAAAGGCTACCTGAAAAATGTTTGCTTCAATGAAGGCGAATATTTTTCAGGTAGCCTTTTCCCCCATCCCTATTTCCCAGCCATCACCTTTTCCCTGCTCTACAAACAGCCCGATGTTTGACCTAGCACAGCATCCGTTACCATAGCAGCCCGTATAGTTAATCTTAAGCAGTTCATCTGCCAGCATTGATTGGCATCTTGCGGATGGCATAGGTCGTCTGAAATCCATCACTTACGGGAGCAACATCATGGCTACACAAAACCGCCTGCTTGAACAACTGCATAACGAACCCTTCGCCCTCTGCTTCTCCGGGCAGGGCTTTGATTGGATAAGCAGCCTGCGCGAGGCTTTGGCCGACAGGGCGCGGGACAGGGCAAACGAAGTGGCCGCTGCTGCCGCTCGAATCTTGAAGCCTGTTGCGGAGCAGATTGCCGCCGCCCGCCCGCAGGGCTTCGAGCCGATCAAATGGGCGGAAAACGGCGCGGACGGCATCGATTTGGTGCGCGCCGCCGTGAGCGCACCCGGCATTTTCCTTGCGCAAATCGCCAATCTGCACACGCTGGAAGCGCGCGGGCTGGACAGCGGCAAGGCGGCGGGCGTTATCGGGCATTCGCAGGGCGTACTCGGGCGTTATCTGATGCGCGAGCCGCAGCACGCCGCCAAACTGCTGGCTTTGGCCGAATTGATTGGCGCGGCGGCCACGCTGCAAGGGCGCGCAACGGGCATGTATCTGCACGACGGCAATCATCCGATGGTGATGGTGCAGGGCGTGAGCCGCGGGCAGCTTGCCGCCCTGATTGACGAACTGTTCCCCGCAGATTCCGCCGATCGCCCGTGTATCGGATTGCAGAACAGCGCGGACGGCTTTGTCGTCAGCGGCAAGCCCGAATCGGTGGCGCGCGTGTGCGGCGTGTTGTCGGACACGGTGAAAGACGAAAACGGCCAAACGCCCGAAAACCTGCTGTGGCGGCTGGACGTGGAAGTCGGTTTCCACCACCCCGCCATGTTGCCCGCCGTGGCACAAGTGGCCGAATGGGCGGCCGCCTGCGGTTTGGACGTGGAACAGGCACGCGGCATCGCGCACAATATCCTGATGGATCCGGTGGACTGGGTGGCAGAATGCCGCAGCATGGTCGCGCTGGGCGTGCGGCGGATTTTGGAAATCGGCCCCTCCGGCGGCGTGGCCATGCTGACGCAGGCCGTGCTGGACGGGCAAGGAATTGAGGTGCTGGATGTTTCCGGCGCGGAAGGCAAGGTGGCGTTGTTTGGCGGATAACGGCGGGGTCTGATTTTTGAAACGCGGCTGCCGTGAAGTTAAGAAAAGGCTACCTGAAAACGAACGAAGTGAGTTTTAACTTCGTTGAAGCCCACGCTTTCAGGTAGCCTTTATTGATGGGGCGTTTGAATGGTAGCTTGCTGGGAACGAAGCTCCAACGGAGTTGAAAAGCAGCCTGCACATGGATTTGTTTTAGATGGGTGGGTTGGGTATGCAGGCTACGGCTTGCTGAAAAACCATTATGCCACATCGTGTTTGGCGGCGGCTTTGATGTCTAGGATTTGGCGCACGAAGGCGGCGAGTTGGGCGGGAAAGTCGGCATCGTTCAGGCTGCTGATTAGGGCGAAGGTGTCGGGTTTGCCGCCGTCGTCGGCGGTGATGGTTTTGCCAGTGTAGTATTTGAAAAACAGGGCTTTGCCGCCGCGGATTTTGCCGCGGTGCAGAACTAGGATGTCGCCGTTTTCATCGGCGGCGAATGCGCCGGATAAGGCGCGGTTGATGCCGTCGGACGGGAAATTGATTTCGGCGGCGAGGGCGGCTTTTTTGCCGGCGGTGGGTGCGCCGATGCCGAAGCCGTTCCAGCATTTTTTACCGTCTTGCGTTTGCGCGTACCACAAATCCAGCTCGGGCGAGTAGGCGGCTTCGGTGTCAAAACCGCCGTTGACGGCGGCGATGGTGCAGGGGATTTTTTGGCTGAGGGCAGCTTGCAGGGCTTGGGTGAAACGCGCGTGGGCGGCGGCGAGTCGGGCGGGGTCGGTGATGATAGCGGGCATGGAGTGTCCTTTTGCTTGGAGTGGATGGAAAGGCCGCCTGAAGATGGGGTTTCAGGCTGCCTTTGGGGCTGTCTGGAAAGATTGTAGGTTGGGTTGTCAAGACCCAACAAAACAGATGGGTTTTACGGTGTTGTTGGGTCTTGACCCAACCTACGCTTGCTCGCAGTATCAATCATTCTGAAGATTCCTCATCATCAGTTGATTTATCCACAGGTAAATTTAAGAAAGAATCATAGATGCTAAGTTTATTTTCCAAGACTCCTGTTCATCAAGTATCCTTTTTAACGCAATTAGTTGGCTTGAGTTATATATATTGCTTAAAGCTTCTTTCTGTTTAACAATCTCATCCCACGGATGTTTTATTGAGTTGTTAATTTCCCTTATATGGTCTTGTTGTTGAATCATATTTCTTAAGTTTTTATAATATAAAGCTAATGAAGTTAATTCTTCTTTTTGCAGTTCTTGTGAAAGATTATTTTTTCTTACCTTCTCTTCCTGTTGCGTATGCAATTTTTTCTCTGCCTCATTAGTTTTCTCGACTTCTAAAATTGAAGATTCTTGAATTCTGATATCAGATAAAATTTCTTTCGCATCTTCTAAGAAAGACGCTGTATTATACATATGGAATAATGAAATCCCTCCCTCATCAATAATTTCATGCGTTAAATTAGCATGTGGACCAATTATCTTCCGTCCATTTTGATTTATACAAAACCACCAATCTTCTTTTTCATCATCAGTAATAAAAATTATATTTTCAATTTTTCCCGCATCTTTTTCGTTTTTTGCTTTTTCAATAATTTGTTTCCATAAAATTAAATCTCCAAATTTTCTTTTGTATTCAACACCTCTGTAAATATAATCCTTTCCCTCTTTACTTGAATCCTTAAAACCAGGAGGAATTTCTTTAGAGTAGCGAATTTCTCCATCTTTATATAATTCATTTAATTTTTCTTGCGTATATGCCGATCCAATTTTATTCCTGAAAAAGGTATCTAATTTTTCTCTAATCTCGTCATGTGTGCGAATATTTGGTTGAGAGCTATCACATTCTTGTAGCGAAACTTTAAAAGTTTCTATTGATTTTTGAATTGACTTAAATAGTTTTTCAGTAGATGAGTCAAGACTAGGAAATCTACCTTTTAAAAATTTCTGATTAATTTTTGTTTCTATTGCTAATATTTCATCAAGGTGATTATATATTTCTTGAAATTTCTGTTTTTCTCTGTGCTTTATATCAAGACGCCTATTTTGAAACTCCAATCCAACTTGATGAGGTAACCAAATTCTCTCTCCTAAGTATTCCAAAATAGAAAAGAAATCATCTAATGTTCCGGATTGATAACTATACAATTTAATAAGTACATTTGTATCGAATATAAAAAGGGTTTTCTCGCTTCCCCACGCCGCTTTTAACATTTCTTTTGTTGGTACATAAAACCCAATAAATTCATTTTTCATAATTAATCCTTTATTTAAAAAACATTTGTCTAAGATATTTACCCGTATAACTCCCCTCCACTCCCACAACCGCCTCCGGCGTCCCCTCCGCCACAATCCTCCCCCCACCATCTCCGCCTTCAGGTCCCAAGTCCACAATCCAATCCGCTGTTTTAATCACGTCAAGATTATGCTCGATAATCACAATCGAGTTGCCTTTGCCTTTCAGACGACCTATGACTTCCAGCAGCAGGGCGATGTCGGCGAAGTGCAGGCCGGTGGTGGGTTCGTCGAGGA
>NZ_DBHKXY010000022.1:0-9398 GCF_057315495.1 Eikenella sp. | reverse complement strand
CGTCGGTTTGGATGTGTTCGACCATGTGGCCGAGGTGGATGCTGCCGTTGGCATAGGGCAGGGCGGAAGTAACCAGGATTTTGCGTTGCGGTGATTTGGTCATGATTCGCGGTTTGTTGGAAAGATGGAAATGGGCGGTATTATGCCACAAAGGGCCTGCCCTTAGCAGACGCAAAGGCTACCTGAAAGGGTTTCAGGTAGCCTTTAGATGGTGGAAGGGCTACCTGAAATTGAGCTTTGCCGTGCTGAATTGCAGCAGTGCTTTCAGGTAGCCTGTGCGCTTAGGGCTGTTGGTTTGGCTCGTCTGTTTTGCTTTTTTCCGGGAACACGAAAGAGGCAGCCACGCCCAAGGCCAGCACCGCCAGCACCACCGCCAGCGAGGCATTGGGCGAGATCTCGTAGCCGTGTTGGAACAGGTGCTCGGAAGCGGAAAGCGCGAGTTTTACCGCGATGAAAAACAGCAGCGCCACCACGGCTTTTTCCAAGTGCACCAAATAGCCGCGCAGGGCTTCGAGCACGAAATACATGGTGCGCAGGCCGAGGATGGCGAACATCATGGCGCTATACACAATCAGCGGCTCTTTGGATACGGCAATCACCGCCGGCACGCTGTCGAAGGCAAACATCACGTCGGAAATCTCGATGATGGCCAGGCACAAAAACAGCGGCGTGGCCACCAGCGCACCTTTTTTCACCGGTTGCGGGTGCTTCTGCTCCGGGTGTTTCAGGTCTTCGCCGGCCGGCTCGAGGTGCACGTCGGGATTTTGGCGGTAGGCTTCGGTGAGCTCGTGGCCGCGCAGGAAGAAATTGTGCCCGTGGAGGCGCGGCCATACCGGGAAGAAACGGTGTACCCAGCGGTAGGCCAGGTGTTCGGAGTAGTCTTCGTTGGCTTCTTCCTCTTCATCGCGGCGCAGCATCATGACACCCGTCCAGCCCACCACCACGGCAAATACGAGCTCCACATACGGCCCCAGCGCCATCAGGCCGGTGCCGATAGCCACGAACACCATGCGGAACACAATCGCGCCGATGATGCCCCAATACAGCACGCGGTGGCGGTAGGCCTCCGGGATTTTAAACCAGGAAAACACGGCCATAATCACGAATAGGTTGTCCACCGACAGCACTTTCTCCAGCGCATAACCGGTGAAAAACAGGCTGGCCGTCTCGCTGCCGTGGTGGAACCACAAATAGCCGCCGAACGCCAGCGATACCGCAATCCAAAACACCGACCATAGCGCGGCGCTTTTGAGCGACATGGGCTTATCGCTGCGGTGGGCAAACAGATCGATGGCAATCGCGCCTACGGAGAGGACAACGAAAACGGCAACGGTTTCCAGCGGAAAACCTAAATGGGTGGTCATGGGAGTGAATCCTTATGGTGGTGTGTACGGGCTACCTGAAAAACCGGCTATACCTGAACAAACATTTTGTAATACTCAATCTCGCTGCGGGCAAACGCAATGGCTATGCGGTCTTCGCCTTTGGGGATTTTCTTGCCGCCCATACCGCCGATGCACACGCCCAAGTCGGGAATGGTGAGATAGTATTTATCTTCCACATAATCGTATTGCTCTTTCCAAGCGGCAATGCTTTCAGCGGAGAACACGGGCAGGCCGTTTAGCGTGGGATTGGTGTGTTTGTTACAGATAATGGCCTTCAGCTTTTTGCCCTGATTTTCATATATCAGCTCGCAGGCGGAGCGGTATTCGGTGGTTTGGCGCAGGATGTTGTCGATTAGGATTTTCGAGGCCTCGCCCCATTCTTGGTTGATGCTGTCGAACGTGCTATCCAAACGGAATATTTCCGAGTTGGTGCGTACCGATTCGAAGGGGGTGATGATGAAATTGTTCATATCGGGCAAGTTCTTCTGATTAGGCTATTGCGGTGCGGCATTGTAATTCATGCCGCCTGTGGCGGCAGCAAAATTTGCATATTGCTGCAAAATGCAGCACGGCTTGCCTTCTATACGGGCGGGCAAAGCGTAATTGAGGCTACCTGAAAACCCCGCTGTGTAAAAATAGCGGCGTGGCGTTTTCAGGTAGCCTTTGCTATGGCTGTCTAGCCGGGCTTACTGCTTGGGTGCCAGTTCTTTGGCCAGATAGAGCCAGGTTTCAATCACGGTATCCGGGTTCAACGAAATGGTTTCGATGCCTTGTTCAACCAGCCATTTGGCGAAGTCGGGGTGGTCGGACGGGCCTTGGCCGCAGATGCCGATGTATTTGTTCAGCTTGCGGCAGGCTTTGATGGCCAGGTGCAGCATCACTTTCACCGCCGGGTCGCGCTCGTCGAAGGTGCCGGCAATCTGGCCGCCGCTGTCGCGGTCTACGCCGATGGTGAGTTGGGTCATGTCATTGGAGCCGATGGAGAAGCCGTCGAAGTATTTCAGATACTGTTCGGCCAGGATGGCGTTGGTGGGCAGTTCGCACATCATAATCAGGCGCAGGCCGTTTTTGCCGCGTTCCAGACCATTTTCTTTCAGTGCTTTCACTACGGCTTCGGCTTCATGCAGGGTGCGCACGAAGGGAATCATGATTTCCACGTTGGTGAGCCCCATTTCGTCGCGCACGTATTTCAGAGCGCGGCATTCGAGCGCGAAGCACTCTTTGAAATCGGGCGAAATGTAGCGGGCGGCGCCACGGTAGCCGAGCATGGGGTTTTCTTCGTGCGGCTCGTAGATATTGCCGCCGAGCAGGTTGGCGTATTCGTTGGATTTGAAGTCGGACATCCGCACAATTACCTTTTTCGGGTAGGCGGAGGCGGCGATGGTGGCGATGCCTTCGGCCAGTTTGTCCACGTAGAAATCCACCGGTGAGGCGTAGCCGGCGATGCGCTCGTTAATCTGCGCCTGCAGTTCGGCATCTTGGCGGTCGAATTCGAGCAGGGCGCGCGGGTGGATGCCGATTTGGCGGTTGATGATGAACTCCATACGTGCCAGGCCGATGCCCTCGCTGGGCAGGCTGGCAAAGCCGAAGGAAAGCTCGGGGTTGCCCACGTTCATCATGATTTTCACCGGTGAAGCAGGCATGTTGTCCAGCGCCAAATCAATTACTTCCACTTTCAGCAGGCCGTCGTAAATCAGGCCGGTGTCGCCCTCGGCGCAGGATACGGTTACGCTTTGGCCGTGGGCGAGCACATCGGTGGCATCACCGCAGCCCACTACCGCCGGAATGCCCAATTCACGGGCGATAATGGCAGCGTGGCAAGTGCGGCCGCCGCGGTTGGTCACGATGGCGGAGGCGCGTTTCATTACTGGTTCCCAATCCGGGTCGGTCATGTCGGTTACCAATACGTCGCCGGGCTGCACTTGATCCATCTCGGCAGCGCTTTTAATCAGGCGCACGGTGCCTTGGCCGACTTTCTGGCCGATAGCGCGGCCCTCGCACAATACGGTAGATTTGTTTTCGATGCGGTAGCGGCGCAGGGTGCTGTTGCGTTCTTCCTGCGATTTCACGGTTTCGGGGCGAGCCTGCAGGATGTAGAGCTTGCCATCCAAGCCGTCGCGGCCCCATTCGATGTCCATCGGGCGGCCGTAGTGTTCTTCGATAATCAGCGCGTATTTGGCCAATTCGGTGATTTCTTCGTTGCTGATGGAGAAGCGTTTACGTTCGGCTTCGTCCACGTCCACCACCTGCACAGATTTGCCGGTTTCGGCGGTGTCGGTGAACACCATTTTAATCAGTTTGGAGCCCATGGTTTTGCGCAGGATGGCAGGGCGGCCGGCGCGCAGGGTGGGCTTGTGTACATAGAATTCGTCGGGGTTTACCGCGCCTTGCACCACGGTTTCGCCCAGGCCGTAGGAGGCGGTTACGAACACCACTTGGTCGAAGCCGGATTCGGTGTCCATAGTGAACATCACGCCGGAAGCGCCGCTGTCGGAGCGCACCATGCGCTGCACGCCGGCGGAGAGAGCCACCACGTCGTGCTCGAAGCCTTTGTGCACGCGGTAGGAGATGGCGCGGTCGTTATAGAGCGAGGCAAACACGTGGTGCATCGCTTCTTTCACGTTTCCCAGGCCTTGGATATTCAGGAAGGTTTCCTGTTGTCCGGCAAAGGAGGCATCGGGCAAGTCTTCGGCGGTGGCGGAAGAACGCACGGCCACGGAAATTTGGTCGGTGCCCGCATCAGCCACCAGTTTGTCCCATGCGGCTTTGATGTCGGCTTCCAGCTCGGCGGGGAAGGGGGTGTCCAAAATCCATTGGCGGATTTGCGCGCCCACGCGTGCCAGCTCGACCACATCGTCTACATCCAGCCCGGCCAGCGCGGCGGAAATGCGCTCATTCAAGCCGTTGTGCGACAAAAATGCGCGGTAGGCTTCGGCCGTAGTGGCAAAGCCGCCGGGCACGCGCACGCCTTTTTCAGCCAACTGGCTGATCATTTCGCCCAAGGAGGCGTTTTTGCCGCCCACCTGTTCTACGTCGGTCATACGCAGATTTTCAAACCAGATTACATTCTTGCCAGACATGATTCTATTCCGTCCTGTGGGTAGTTGAAGGGAAAACGGCGGTATTGTAGCCGCTGGCTGTATTTCTGTCATGGGCTACCTGAAACTTGAATCACAAAAGCTGCTAAAATAAGCCGTTTTCAAACCTGTTTACTCATCCCATTAAGGCTACCTGAAAGGAATAATCATGCCTCCCTGCACACGACACGCCATCTTTATTTCCGACCGCACCGGCCTCACCGCCGAGGGTATGGGCGATGCCCTGCTCAACCAGTTCGACGACATCGAATTCAAACGCTTCACCTATCCCTTTATCGACACCGCCGAAAAAGCCGAACGCGTAGTGGCCGAAGTGAATAAAATTGCCGACAGCTGCAACCTGCGCCCCATCATCTTCACCAGTATCGTGAGCGAAGACATCCGCCACATCATCCGCAACTGCAACGGCCTGCACCTGAGCTTTTTCGACGCCTTCATCAGCAAACTGGAAGA
This sequence comes from Eikenella sp., assembly GCF_057315495.1. Classification (NCBI taxonomy): domain Bacteria; kingdom Pseudomonadati; phylum Pseudomonadota; class Betaproteobacteria; order Neisseriales; family Neisseriaceae; genus Eikenella; species Eikenella sp. The sequence goes on along the minus strand of NZ_DBHKXY010000022.1, from coordinate 4,462 downwards.
AGAGCTCGGCACCCAGGCCGTGTTGCAAGTGGGGCGCACCCACGGCATCCAAAACACCGAGCGCTACGACGCCCGCATGGAAGCCGTAAACTTCTCGCTCAACCACGACGATGGCGTATCCGCCAAAGACCTCGCCGATGCCGACGTGATTCTCATGGGCGTATCCCGCAGTGGCAAAACCCCCACCTGCCTCTATCTCGCCCTGCAATACGGCATCCGCGCCGCCAACTATCCGCTCACCCCCGATGATTTGGACAGCACCGACTTGCCGCGCATGGTTAAACCCTTCAAATCCAAAATCTTCGGCCTCACCATTGACCCCGCCCGGTTGCACCATATCCGCACCGAGCGCCGCCCCAACTCCCAATACGCCAGCCCGGAAAACTGTCGGCGCGAAGTGAACGAGGCCGAATCCATGTTCCGCCAGCATGGCATTCCCTACACCAGCACCACCCATAAATCGGTGGAAGAGCTGGCCGCCGGCATCATGCTCGCCTGCAAACTGCAACGGCGCACATAAGCTGCACTACGGCAATATTAAGAGGCTACCTGAAAACATGGCTTACCGTTTTCAGGTAGCCTTTTATATGGCAGCTTGCTCACTGGCTGGTGTTATCACGCCGATCAGGCTTGGCCTTGCCTTTATTGGTTTTCAGGTAGCCTCCAAACGGCGGGCAGCCGGGCTGCCAAACTGCTTTGCTATAATTCCCGCATCTAATCCACGAACCGCCCATCATGCAACTCACCAAATACCTGCAAGCCCAAGGCATCGGCAGCCGCAAGCAATGCCGCCAGCTGGTTGAACAAGGCCGCATTGAAATCAACGGCGAAACCGCCGAACAGCCCGCAGCCGAAATCGAGCCCGCCCAAGTGCAGCACCTCGCCATCGACGGCGAAGAGATTGCCGTCATTCCCCTGCCGCACTACTACATCCTGCTGCACAAGCCCGCCGGTTATGAAACCTCGCACAAACCGCGCGACTACCCCAGCGTGTTTTCCCTGCTGCCCGACCACATCCGCGCCACCGAGCCGCAAGCCATCGGCCGGCTCGATGCCGACACCACCGGCGTGCTGCTCATCACCAACGACGGCGCCTTCAACCACCACCAAACCTCGCCCAAGCACCATGTGTCCAAACTTTACCGCGCTACGCTCAAGCACCCGGCCGGCGAAAGCCTGTGCGCTGCTTTGCGCCAAGGCGTGCTGCTGCATGATGACAACGAAACCGTATCCGCTGCCGCGGCCGAATTGGAAAGTCCGCACAGCCTGCTGCTCACCATCACCCAGGGCAAATACCACCAGGTAAAACGCATGGTGGCAGCTGCCGGAAACCGCGTGGAAGCCCTACACCGCCTGCGCTTCGGCGATTGGGAATGTGAGGATTTGCTGCCGGGGCAATGGCGTTTTATCCAGCCTGAGGGTTGAGTGGCTTGCACATCTGAGGCTACCTGAAACACGGTGGGCGGGTTGAATACCCGCCCATTTGCTGGCAGGATGGCTGGGTAGGTCGGTGTGGCTATGCCGATATTTGATGAGCTGCTTTTCAGGTAGCCTTCCCCAGCCGCCATATGAAGCCCTGCCGTTTGCCTATATAATCGCCGCCATCACACACTATACGGAAAAATTATGATGCTTCCTTTGCTCACTGCCGCCACCAATGCTGATTGGCTCGACCAACTCGGCACCAATCTGCACGCCTTTTTGCTCAGCCTGTTTTCGCGTGAGGAATTCGGGCTGAACCAGCTGCTTGGCAGCTTATCCAAAATGCTCGGCTGGGTGGATTTGGTGTTGGCGTTGGCTTTGCTGGTGGGGGCGTATTTTCTCTCCAACCGGCTGCTGGGTAAGATGCCGGCGGAAGACGGCAAGCCGCATTTTTTACGCCATATTGGGCGCCGCATTGCTTGGCCGCTGTTGATGCTGCTGGGCGGAGCCTTGGCTTTGGGTGGCTGGTTTGCCTTTTTCGGGGCAACGGCGGTGTGGCTGCGCCTGTTGGTGATGGCGGCGCGTTGGATGATTTTGATTCGGGTGGTGTTGGCGGTGTTTCATTCGGCGATTCCGGCCAACCGGTTTTCCGAACGGATGGAATCTTCGCTGGCCGCTGCGCTGTGGGTCGCGTTTCTGCTGTGGGCTTCGGGTATTGACGATTTGATTTTGGCCTGGCTGCGCGGTTTGCAGTTTTCCGTTGGTTCGGCGCGGCTTTCGCTGTATACCGTGCTCACCGGATTGTTGTGGGTAGGCGTGATGCTGGTGGGCGCGATGTGGCTGTCGCGCTATATCGATGCACGGCTTAAAGGCAGCACGCGGCTGGATCCGAACCTGCAAATCGTGCTTTCCAAACTGGCGCGCTCGCTGCTTTTGGTGTTGTCGGTGTTGATTGCGCTGCCGCTGGTGGGCATTGATTTAACCGTGCTTTCTGTGTTCGGCGGCGCATTGGGCGTGGGCTTGGGCTTCGGCTTGCAGAAGATTGCCAGCAATTATGTGTCGGGCTTCATTATTTTGGGCGACCGCTCGGTGCGCCCGGGCGACCGGCTCACGGTAAACGGCTTCACCGGCTACGTGACGCAACTCACTTCCCGCTTCGTGGTGCTGCGCAGCGGCACCGGGCAGGAGGCGCTGATTCCGAACGAAACCTTCATCACCTCCACCGTAATCAACGAATCCTACACCGGCAAATCCCTATGGCAGAGTTTAGACGTTCAGGTAGCCTACCATACCGATTTAACCCAAGCGATTGAGATTTTGCAGGAAGCAGCCGCCGCACAGGAGCGCGTGAAGACCGATCCGCCGCCTAAGGCATATTTGATTAATTTTGCGGATAACGGCATCGATCTGCGGCTCGGCTTTTGGGTACGCGATCCTGAAAACGGCTTCCTCGGCCTTAGCTCGGCCATTTTGCTCACCGTGTGGCGGCGGTTTAACGAAGAAGGCATCGAATTCCCCTTCCCACAGCGTGAAGTGCGCATTTTGAACCAAGACCTCTCGCCCGATGCCGCCGCCCTGCTCAAAGCCAGCTATCAGGCGCAGGGCGATACCGCCTCCGACGAATTTGCCAACGCCAACCCTGATCCTGCCGAGCCATCGGAAAGCCAAGAGGACTCTCAGTCATGAGCAGCCCCGCCTACAAACGCCCGGAATCCGTGCTGGTGGTGCTGCACGACGGGCAAGGCCGCGCCCTGATGCTCGAGCGCATATCCCCGCCCGGCTTTTGGCAATCCGTAACCGGCAGCCTGGAAGAAGGTGAAACCCCGTTTGCCACCGCCATGCGCGAAGTGGCCGAAGAAACCGGCATCCTGCTCGCGCCAGAAGAATTAAAAGACTGGCACACGAAAAACGAATACGAAATCTACGAACACTGGCGCCACCGCTACGCCCCCGGCGTTACCCGCAACACCGAACACGTCTTCTCCGCCTGCATTTCTGCCGCCAGCCCCGTGCGCCTTTCCGAGCACGAACACCGCGCCCACCGCTGGCTGCCGCTGACCGAAGCCGCCAATCTTGCCTTTTCCCCTTCCAACCGTGAAGCATTGTTGCGTCTGGCCGCCGAAACCGAAGGCAGGCTACCTGAAAAATTGACTGCCCCACCGCTTTGATAGATGATGGCAGTCATCACCCCAAACGAGCCCTGTTATGGATACCCTGCTGCAAGAAGTTACTCAACAACTCGCCCAACGCGGCGAAACCATCACCTGCGCCGAATCCTGTACCGGCGGCCTGCTTGCCGCCGCACTCACCCGCCTGCCCGGCAGCTCCGCCTGGTTTGAAACCGGCTTCGTGACCTACAGCAACCACGCCAAACAGCAGCTCCTCAATGTGAACGCCGCCACCCTCAACCACTACGGCGCGGTAAGCGAAGAAACTGTGCGCGAAATGGCACTGGGTGCACTCATCGCCACCAAGGCCGACTACGCAATCAGCATCTCCGGCATCGCCGGCCCCGACGGCGGCAGCGAAGACAAACCCGTGGGCACGGTTTGGTTCAGCCTTGCCACCAAACAGCGCATCTGGGCCAAAGAGCAGCACTTTGAAGGCGACCGCGAAGCCATCCGAGCCCAAGCCGTGCGCTTTGCCCTAATGCTGATGAAAAAGTATTTGGAGCGATAGGCCATAAGGGTTGATTGGAATGGAAAAGGCTACCTGAAAATTTCAGGTAGCCTTTTTGGTGGCGTGTTTTAACGACGACCATCCCAATTGCAATGTTCTACAGGAGGAATTTCGCACAACTGAACACCGCTTTGTGTGATGAGCATTCTTGGAAATGCGCAGAATTTATCTATAAACCGCTTTTGGAATTCTGGACGCAGAATAATTCGGCTGGAGCCCAGAATGTTGCTGTCATTTGCAATCATGATAGATTGCCCATTCTCTGCGATCAGTCTAATCGCGCAATCGCTTAGTAAATAGCCAATATCGGCATAAGTAACAAAAAAGGTGCTAAAGCCCCCCACGCAAGCCTTATCCTGCA
>NZ_DBHKXY010000021.1:0-6715 GCF_057315495.1 Eikenella sp. | reverse complement strand
TGAAATGAAATTTACCTAGCACAAATACAACCAACCACTGGCTACCTGAAAACTAAACCTGAAACCGACCGCCTTTAATCTGCGAAGCATTGTGCAATTTTGCTGCTAAACTATGGTTGCGCAACGCATGGGTGAGCGCCACAGCCAAGCCATCGGCCGCATCAGCTTGCGGCTTTCCTGATAGCTTCAACATCTGCACCACCATATGCTGCACCTGTTCCTTAGCCGCCTTACCCTGCCCCACCACCGCCTGCTTCACCTGCAAAGCCGTGTATTCATATACAGGCAATCCGCGCAACACCAGCGCCGCCACTGCCGCGCCGCGCGCCTGCCCCAGCATCAGCGTGGCAGCTGGATTAACGTTCACAAACACCTGCTCCACCGCCGCCTGGTTCGGCCGATAAGTATCAATAATCTCACCGATGTGCTGCACGATAATGCCGATGCGCCCGGCCAGCTCGTCGCCCGGGATGGTTTTGATGCAGCCGGATGCCACGTAGCGCTGACTCTGACCCAGCACATCAATCACACCAAATCCCGTTACCCGGCTGCCCGGGTCGATGCCCAAAATCCGTATCGGCTTCTGCATAGTTTTTCCATTTAAATTGCTCAAACTGGTTTTCAGGTAGCCTCTAATTTGCCAAACAGGCTACCTGAAAGCGATTCGCCGCATTATAAGCTAAGTTTTCAGGTAGCCTGATAATAAGCCGACCATCGCACAAATTTGAAGTAGCCTACATAAAACGGTAAACTGCGAGCCGTTTCAATTCTTAAATTACGACTCCATCGCACCGATGAAGCCAGCATTCGACATCAAATCCGCTCGTATCGACGCGCTCGCCATCCAGCTCAACACCACCGAGCTGGCGGCTATCCGACAAACCCTCACCGAGCGCGCCGCACAATACCGCGAGCTCAGCGATATGCCGCTGCTGCTCGACGTGCAGGCATTCGACTCGCCAGACAATCTGGATTTAGACAGCCTGCTCGGCCTATTTGCCGAGCACAGCCTGCCCATCGGCGCCCTGCGCCATCACAATGAACAATGGCAGGCTGCCGCTCGTGCTCATCACTTAGCCTTTTGTAGCGACAATGCCAATAGTGAAGAAAACAAAAGGCTACCTGAAAATACGCAACATGAAATGCCCAGCACTCCGCCCGCTCCCGCCGTGCGCCAAACTCTTGTAGTGGAAAAACCGATCCGTACCGGCCAGCAGGTGTATGCCGAAAACGCCGACCTGATCGTGCTGGGTTTAGTGAACGAAGGAGCTGAAGTGATTGCCGACGGCCATATCCATATCTATGCCCCTCTGCGTGGCCGCGCCTTGGCAGGCGCCAGTGGCGATCAAAACGCCCGCATTTTTGTCCAATCGATGCAGGCCGAACTGGTATCTATCGCCGGCATCTACCGCACTTTCGACCAGCAGCTGCCGCCACACCTCCACCGCCAGGCCGTGCAGATCTATTTGCAAAAAGAGCGGCTGGCCATCGCGGCTCTCAGTGAGATTATTTGAACATAACATACATTTACTTGGCTACACACAATACAAAGGGCGACAAACCATTTTCAGGTAGCCTTTTTCAGGTAGCCCGCCAAGCGTAACAACCTAATTTCAACAAAACGGATTCACCTAAGGGAAAGGACCATAACCGTGGCAAAAATTATTGTAGTAACCTCCGGCAAAGGCGGCGTGGGCAAAACCACCACCAGCGCTAGCATCGCCAGCGGCCTGGCTTTAAAAGGACACAAAACCGCCGTGATCGATTTCGACGTCGGCCTGCGCAATCTCGACCTCATCATGGGCTGCGAACGCCGCGTGGTGTACGACTTAATCAACGTGATTCAAAACGAAGCCACATTGCACCAAGCGCTGATCAAAGACAAGCATTGCGACAACCTGTTCGTGCTGCCTGCCTCGCAAACCCGCGACAAAGACGCGCTTACCCGCGAAGGCGTAGAGCGCGTACTCTCCGAGCTTACCGAAAAACTGGACTTCGAATTCGTGATTTGTGATTCGCCCGCCGGTATCGAAACCGGTGCGCTGATGGCGCTGTATTTTGCCGATGAAGCCATCGTTACCACCAATCCCGAAGTATCCAGCGTGCGCGACTCCGACCGCATCTTGGGCATTCTGCAAAGCAAGAGCCGCCATGCCGAAAAAGGCGAACAGGTGAAAGAACACCTGCTGATTACCCGCTACAACCCCGATCGCGTGGCAAGCGGCGAAATGCTCTCAGTAAAAGACATCGAAGACGTGTTGCGCATCCCGCTCTTGGGCGTGATTCCCGAATCGCAAAGCGTGCTGCAAGCCTCCAACGTCGGCCTGCCTGTCATCCACCAGGAAGGCGTGCCTGCCGCTGAAGCTTATAAAGACGTAGTAGCTCGCCTGCTGGGCGAAAACCGGCCGATGCGTTTCTTGGAAGCAGAGAAAAAAGGCTTCCTGCAACGCCTGTTCGGAGGTTAAGCTATGTCATTAATCGATATATTGTTTGGCAAAAAGCCCAAATCCGCCAGCATTGCCCGCGACCGCCTGCAGATCATCATCGCGCAGGAACGCGTGAAATCCCAAGCACCGGACTACCTGCCCACCCTGCAGAAAGAGCTGCTGGAAGTGTTGTCGAAATACGTACACGTTTCGCTCGACGACATCCGCATTTCGCAGGAAACGCAAAACGGCGTGGACGTACTGGAACTCAACATCGTTTTGCCAGATATCCAACGTAAAAGCGAAGAAAGCTAAACCATGACCCTGACCGAATTGCGCTACATTGTGGCCGTTGCACAAGAACGCCACTTCGGCCGTGCCGCCCAGCGCTGCTTCGTCAGTCAGCCCACTCTCTCTATCGCGATTAAAAAGCTGGAGGAAGAGCTTTCGGTTTCGCTGTTCGACCGCAGCAGCAACGAAGTCAAGCCCACCGAAACCGGCGAGCGCATCATTACCCAGGCGCACCGCGTACTGGAGGAAGCCGACCGCATCAAACACCTGGCCGCCTCCGAGCAAAACGAGCTGGCCGGCGTGTTTAAGCTGGGACTGATCTTCACCGTGGCGCCTTATTTGCTGCCGCGCCTGATTTTGTCGCTGCGCAAGCTGGCACCCGATATGCCGCTGATGCTGGAAGAGCACTACACCGCCAACCTCACCGACTCCCTCAAAAAAGGCGAATTGGATGCCATCGTGGTGGCCGAGCCCTTCCAAGAGCCCGGCATCATCACCGAGCCGCTGTATGACGAGCCGTTTTTTGTCATCGTGCCGAAGGAGCACGAATTTGAAGAGCTCGACGCCGTATCCGTGCAGCAGCTGACAGAACAGCAGGTGCTGCTACTCAGCGAAGGCAACTGCATGCGCGACCAAGTTTTAGAAAGCTGCAGCAAATTGGCCTCCCGCCAGCGCATCCTCGGCCTGGCCAACACCCTGCAAGGCAGCTCCATCAACACCATCCGCCACATGGTGGCCAGCGGCCTGGGCATCAGCGTACTGCCTTCCAGCGCCCTCACGGACAACGACCACCTGCTGTTTTCCATCATCCCCTTCGAGCCGCCCGTACCCAACCGCCGCATCGTATTGGCCTCGCGCCGCAACTTCGTGCGCCCGCAGGCATTGCAGGCACTGCGCCAAGCCATTCTGAACTCCCAGCTTACCGGCGTGCGTTTCGCCAAAGCCTAGCCGACTTGGCAAAGGCTACCTGAAAATCGCTCAATCATTTTTCAGGTAGCCTTGTACGGCGGGAAGCAGCAAACCACAAACCATCATGCCTGATGAAGCAAAGTGCGCCTCAGCCATGCCTTAAAGTTGAAAAGGCTACCTGAAAATCCCAAAACCATTTTTCAGGTAGCCTTTGGCTTTGTTTTGTTTAACCGGCAAACCAAGTACAATACCGCCATTATTTTTTCCAATTTCTCCACACAACCATGCTCACCTTCCAACAAATCATCTTCAAACTGCAAAACTACTGGGCTGCCCAAGGCTGCACCCTCCTCCAACCGCTTGATATGGAAGTTGGCGCCGGCACATCCCACCCCGCCACCTGTCTGCGCGCGCTCGGCCCCGAACCTTGGTTTGCCGCCTACGTCCAACCCAGCCGCCGCCCCAAAGACGGCCGCTATGGCGACAACCCCAACCGCCTGCAACACTATTACCAATTCCAAGTCGCCCTCAAACCCGCGCCCGCCAATATCCAAGACCTCTATCTCGATTCCCTGCGCGAATTGGGTATCGACCCCAAAGTTCACGACATCCGCTTCGTGGAAGACGACTGGGAAAACCCCACCCTCGGCGCATGGGGCTTGGGCTGGGAAGTTTGGCTCAACGGCATGGAAGTGACCCAATTCACCTACTTCCAACAAGTCGGCGGCATAGACTGCACCCCCGTGCTCGGCGAAATCACCTACGGCATCGAACGCTTGGCGATGTACCTACAAGGCGTGGAAAATGTTTACGACCTCGTGTGGGCAAAAACGCCGGACGGCAACACCGTTACCTACGGCGACGTGTACCACCAAAACGAAGTCGAACAATCCACTTACAACTTCGAATACAGCGATGCCGATTGGCTGCTGCGCCAGTTCAACGACTACGAAGCGCAAGCCAAACGCCTGCTGGCCGTGGAAGACACCAGCCTCGCCCTGCCCGCCTACGAACTCGTCCTCAAAGCCGGCCACACCTTCAACCTCTTAGACGCACGCGGCGCCATTTCTGTTACCGAGCGCGCCACCTACATCGGCCGTATCCGCACCCTCAGCCGCACCGTGGCGCAGAAATATGTGGAAAGCCGCGAAAAACTGGGCTTCCCGCTGATTAAAAACAAGGCGCAAGCAGCCTGAAAATGCTAGAATTCTCACCAACCTAACAAACCAGTACCGCCTGCCTCCTGATTAAAAACTCCGCACTATTTACAGCACCGGCAGGCTACCTGAAACCCAAACGACACGCTGCAATGAACACCCAAACCCTTTTAATCGAACTCCTCACCGAAGAACTCCCCCCCAAGGCTCTGAACAATCTTGGCAACCACTTCGCTGCTTCTGTTGCCGAAGGCTTGGAAAAAGCACAACTGATTGACGGCGCAGCCGAATTTACCGCCTACGCCTCGCCGCGCCGTTTGGCTGTTCAAATCAAAAACGTCAAAGCCGTTCAAGCTGATCAGAAAATCGTGAAAAAAGGCCCTGCCGTGGCGAATGCCATGAAAGACGGCGCGCCGACCAAGGCTTTGGAAGGTTTTGCACGCGGAGCAGGCGCGAAAATCGAAGACTTGACCATCGTCCATGACGGTAAGCAGGATGTGTACGCCTACGAATACGTCCAAACCGGCAAACCGTTGGGCGAACTTTTAGAAGACATTATTAATCAAGCCATTAAGAAACTGCCGATTCCGAAAGTGATGCGTTGGGGCAGCAGCACGTTTACCTTCGTGCGCCCCGTTCACGGGCTGATTGTGCTGCACGGCAGCGACATCGTAAACGTCAGCGTTTTGGGTCTGCAAAGCGGCAATCAAACCTTGGGACACCGCTTCCTGTCCAACGGCGAAATCACTATCACAAACGCCGACAGCTACGCCGCACAAATGCGCGAGCAAGGTAAAGTCGTAGCTTCGTTTGCCGAGCGCAAAGCCGCGATTCAGACAGCCTTGAACGAACAGGCAGGTCGTCTGAAAGCCACCGTTGCCGCTGATGAAGCATTGTTGGACGAAGTTACCGCGCTGGTCGAATACCCCGTTGTTTTGGAAGCCGGTTTTGAAGAACATTTCCTCGCCGTGCCGCAGGAATGCCTGATTCTGACCATGCAGCAAAACCAAAAATACTTCCCGCTGCTCGATCAAAACGGCAAGCTGATGAACCGCTTCCTGCTGGTTTCCAACCTGCAAACCGAAGACCCGTCGCACATCATCCAAGGCAACGAACGCGTTTTGCGTGCGCGCCTGTCCGATGCCGAGTTTTTTTACAAACAAGACCAGAAAGCGACTTTGGAAAGCCGTCTGCCCAAACTGACGAACGTGGTGTACCACAACAAAATCGGTTCGCAAGCCGAGCGTATCGAACGCCTGCAAAGCATCGCCGCCCACATCGCTAAAGCTTTAGGCGCGGACGCTGCCGCAGCCGAACGTGCCGCGCGCTTGGCAAAAGCCGACTTGGTGACCGAAATGGTCGGCGAGTTTCCCGAACTGCAAGGTACGATGGGCAAATACTATGCACGTTTGGACGGCGAAACCGAAGAAATCGCCGAAGCCGTCGAGCAGCACTACCAGCCGCGCTTTGCCGGCGATAGGCTACCTGAAAGCAAAACCGCCACCGCCGTTGCGCTGGCCGACAAACTGGAAACCTTGGTCGGCATTTGGGGCATCGGTCTGATTCCGACTGGCGACAAAGACCCCTACGCCCTGCGCCGCGCTGCCTTGGGTATTTTGCGGATGCTGATGCAGTATGGTTTGGACGTGAACGAGCTGATTCAGACGACCTTCGACAGCTTCCCAAAAGGTTTGCTCAACGAAAAAACGCCGTCTGAAACCGCCGACTTCATGCAGGCGCGCCTTGCCGTATTGCTGCAAAACGACTATCCGCAAGACATCGTCGGCGCCGTACTCGCCAAACAGCCGCGCCGTTTGGACGATTTGACCGCCAAGCTGCAAGCCGTTGCCGCGTTCAAACAACTGCCCGAAGCCGCCGCGCTCGCCGCCGCCAACAAACGCGTGCAAAACCTGCTGAAAAAAGCCGATGCCG
>NZ_DBHKXY010000020.1:0-1441 GCF_057315495.1 Eikenella sp. | reverse complement strand
TGCCAACCCGGACGGCCGTTGCCCCAAGGGCTTTCCCATGCCGGTTCGCCTGCTTTGGCCGCTTTCCACAACACAAAATCAAGCGGATCACGTTTGAAACCGTCCACTTCCACGCGCTCGCCTGCGCGCAGGTCGTCCAACGATTTGCCCGATAATTGGCCGTAAGCGGAAAACTCGCGTACGGCGTAGTAAACGTCGCCGTTTGCGGCAGGATATGCCTTGCCGTTTTGAATCAGGGTTTCAATCATGGCAATCATTTGCGGAATGTTTTCCGTTGCCTTCGGCTCAATATCCGGACGCAACACACCCAAAGCATCAGCATCTTCGTGCATAGCCTGAATGAAACGCGCAGTCAGCTCGCCGATGGTCTCACCGTTTTCAGCAGCGCGGGCAATGATTTTGTCGTCGATGTCGGTAATATTGCGCACATAAGTGAGCGGATAACCGCACTCGCGCAACCAACGGGCAATCATGTCGAACACAACCATCACACGGGCGTGGCCTAAGTGACAATAGTCGTAAACAGTCATGCCGCAAACGTACATACGCACGTTTTTAGGGTCGATGGGGGTGAAGGGTTCTTTTTGGCGGGTGAGGGTGTTGTAGATAGTTGGCATAGTGCAATGGAAGTGGTTGGTTAAAGATTGGTGGCTACCTGAAAGCGAAGTTTCTGTGCAGCGGCAAATTATTTGCTAGCGGCTTCGGCGGGGCAGCTTGGGCCTTGATTAGGTGTAGTGCTGGTTGACCTGGGTGTTGTGGACGGAATTGCGTTCGGTATCGGTGGAGCTGATGGAGAAGGCAACGGCGGGGCGTCCTTGCGGGCCGTCTTTCAGCACCATGCTCACGGTGTAGGCATCCAAACCGGGTTTGGCTTGGGCGGGATTAAGCAGCGTGTAAACCCGGCCGTGGTTGGTTTGGCGTTCTTCAAACCGGCCTTGGGGATACAGGCCGGTAGTGAGCCGGCGGATTTGCTCTTGCAGCCAGGCTTGGCTGTCGGCTGAGATGCAGACTTTCCGCTCGGCATGAATAGAAGGCGAACGCGGGAACGGAATAGCATCGGGCTCGCTGGCGGGGCGGTAATCGCCGACATCATTGCCCTGATACAAATAGAGGCCGGCAGGGAGCTCGGCGTGGGCAACAGCAGCGGCAAACAAGGCGAGCGTGGGCAAGAGGAGGTGGGAGAGGCGCGGCATGTTTTCAGGTAGCCTGTTGGGTTGTTGGGAAAGGCATTGTAGCCGAAAGCCTTGTTTGCAGCCACCTGGCGGGCAAATGTAAACAAACATTTGGAAAGTTTTGAAAACGGTAAATGTTGCCGCAGTGACTTTTGTTTATGCGGCAGCTCGCCTATAGTGGCTGCTGTAGGCAGCGTGTTTTATATTAACTTTTGGGGCTGACGTAGATTAGCAGTTATGCCAGGCTACGAAAATGCAGATAACCAATT
>NZ_DBHKXY010000019.1:0-95244 GCF_057315495.1 Eikenella sp. | reverse complement strand
TGTTACTTACTGGCAAGGTTCTCTGAAATAGCACCTTTTTTGTTACTTATGCCTTAATTCACTATACCAAGCTTCAGCATTGCTTGGTTTGCCAACCCGAATAATATGGGCTTCGTCATATTTGGCAAAGGCAAGTTTGCTAGAAATGTGCTGTCCGCATGGAAAAGGCTACCTGAAAGTTTTAGGTAGCCTTTTAAAGGATAGATTAGACATCCGGTAGGGTAGCTTCGGGGTCGCCACTTTGAGTGAATTGGGCGCAGACTTCGAGAATACCGCTGCCGAATTTTTGGATTTTGGCTTCGCCCAAGCCGTAGATGTTTTGCAGTTCGGTTAGGCTGGCGGGGCGTTGCTGCACGATGTCTTGCAGGGTGCGGTCGCCACACACGATGTAGGCTGGCACGTTGTCGGCACGGGCGCGTTCGGTGCGCCATTGGCGCAGGGCTTGCCAGAGGCGTTCTTCGCGCTCGGTGCGCAGCCATTGTTCGCGCGGGGTGCGGGTGGCGGATTTTTCGCGTTTAAGCGGACGCAGCATCACGGTTTGTTTGCTTTGCAGCACGGGGCGGGCGGCTTGGGTGAGCATGAGGGCGTGATAGTTGTGCGGATCGGTGGCGAGCAGGCCTTGGCCGATACATTGGCGGATGACGCTGCGCCATTCTTTGTCGGACAAGGCGGCACCGATGCCGTAGGTGGAGAGCTGGTCGTGGCAGTTTTGGCGGATCCAGTCGTCGGCTTTGCCGCGCAATACGTTGATGACGTAGCCGGCGGCGAAGCGCTGGCCGACGCGGTATACGCAGCTGAGGAGTTTCTGCACGTTTTCGGTAGCGTTGAAGAGGACGGGCGGGTGCAGGCAGTTGTCGCAGTGGCCGCAGGGTGGGATTTCTTCGCCGAAGTGGCGCAACAGGGCGGCGCGGCGGCAGCCGGAGGTTTCGCACACGGCAAACATGGCTTCGAGTTTTTGTTGTTCGATTTGCTTTTGGAAGTCGTTACTGTTGCCGGTTTGGATGCGTTCGCGCAGCAGGGAATAGTCGTTGAGGCCGTAGCACAGCCAGCTGGCGGCAGGCTGCCCGTCGCGTCCGGCGCGGCCGCTTTCCTGGTAGAAGTGTTCGATGCTTTGCGGCATGTCGAGGTGGGCGACGAAGCGTACGTCGGGCTTGTCGATGCCCATGCCGAAGGCGACGGTGGCCACGATGATGAGGCCTTCTTCGCGGGTGAAGCGGTGCTGGTTTTCGTTGCGCTCGGTCATGGTGAGGCCGGCGTGATAAGGCAGGGCGCGGTAGCCGTGTTCGTTTAAAAAGGCGGCGGTGTCTTCCACTTTTTTGCGGCTTAGGCAGTAGACGATGCCGCTTTCGCCGTGGGGGCGGCTGTGCAGAAAATCGAGCAGCTGCTTTTTGCCGTTGTTTTTTTCGATGATTTGGTAGTAGATATTGGGGCGGTCGAAGCTGGCGATGTATTCGGCGGCGTTTTCCAGTTTGAGATAGTGTTTGATGTCGGCACGGGTTTCGGCGTCGGCGGTGGCGGTGAGGGCGATGCGGGGGATGTCGGGGTAGCGGTCGGCCAGGAGGCCGAGCTGGCGGTATTCGGGGCGGAAGTCGTGCCCCCATTGGCTCACGCAGTGGGCTTCGTCGATGGCGAACAGGCTGATTTCGGTGTGGTCGAGAAAGCGCAGGAAGCGTTCGCTTACCAAACGCTCGGGGGAAACGTAGAGCAGTTTCAGGTAGCCTGCTTCGATGGTGTCGGCAATCTGCTGCACCTGACTGCTGCTGATGCCGCTGTGCACGCTGGCGGCGGCCACGCCTGCGGCCTGCAGGGCAGCCACTTGGTCGTCCATCAGGGCAATCAGCGGCGACACTACCACGGCCAGCCCGCGCCGCATCAGGGCGGGAATTTGATAACACAGGGATTTGCCGCCGCCGGTGGGCATCAGCACCAGCAGGTTTTGCCCCTCTGCCAGCGCGGTCACGATTTCTTCCTGCCGCCCCCGAAAGGCGTGATAGCCGAAAACTTCGCGCAGGATGTTGAGGGCGGAGGGTTGTGGCATGGGTGGTTTTCCGTTTGCAGGATTTGTTGGATATAATGGCGCGGATTTTATAGCGTTTGAAGGCTACCTGAAAGGATTTTTATGCAACTGAAGAGATTGGCTGGGCTGTGTGCCGTGTTGGCATTGGCGGGTTGCCCGAGCATGAGCAGCGGGCCGAGCCTGGGCGGCAGCTGGAGAGAAGTGGGTTTGAGCCAAAACGGCAATATGCGTTACGAAATAGATACTTCCAGTATTCGGAAAGAAGGCAGCCGGGTTAGCTTCCGCGAACGGATTACCGTGACGGATGTGGGGCGCGAGCATTATGTGAACACGCCACATTTCAAAACAGCGGTAAACCAATGGCAATTCGACTGCCAGGCGCGCACGCGCCGTTTGGCGGCGGTGGATATGTGGGATGCTTCCGGCAACAAGCTGGCTGCCAATCAATATGACACGGCCAGGCGGCCTGTCCAGCCGGTGGTGAAAGGCTCGGCCGGCGGCAAACAATTTGAAATTGCCTGCGGCAGAACTTTTTGATTTTGCTGAATTAAGGAGAGAAAATATGCGGATTAAGGGAATTGTGGCAGGTCTGTGCCTGCTAGCCGCCGCTACGCCAGCTTGGGCGGATGATGCGGCACAAACCGAGCTGTTGAGTGCGCAGATGGCGTATCAGGAAGCATTAAAAGTGCAAACTGATAACGGCAGCCGGGTGAACACGTTGCGTACCCGTTTAGAAGCGGCACAAACTGCTTTGCAGCAGAAACAGGCGGAAATCACGCAGTTGCAAACGCAATTGAATGAGGCGGATGTGGCTGCGCAGCAATCGAATACCACGTTGGAAGAAGCCGGCCGCCGGTTGGATGCGGCTTGGACGGCAGTACGCGGACAGCAGCGTTAAGCAGAGATTGGTTGCAGCAGGCTTTTAGCTTTGCAGTAACTGGTCTTGACTGGTTAAAACTGCGTTTTCAGGTAGCCTTTTTGTTTGGAGAGGCTACCTGAAAGTTTATGTGATGGTTTTGATGTTGGAGTTTGTATGGAAGAGGCTACCTGAAAGCACGGCGCAGCAGAGTTTCTGCGCAGTTAAAATTTCAGGTAGCCTTTGCTTGCCCGGCTAGATCGGCATATAAAAAACCGGCCTGATTGCTCAGGCCGGTTGGTTTATGCTGCGAGGGCATGAAGCCCCGTACCGCGTGGGTTAAGCTTTAACAATCTTAACTTTGTAGCGGCCGTCTTCTTGACGGTAAGCACCGTGGATGTCGGTTTCGAAGCCGGGGAAGTGGGCGCCGATTTCGCACAGCATCATCAGGAATTCCAAGATGGGCTTGCTCTCTTCGGTGATCATTTCGCCAGGCATTACCAACGGTACGCCGGGAGGATAGGGCAGAATCATGTTGGCATTGATCTTGCCTACCATGTCTTCCAAGTAGCAGTCTTCAATCTGGCCTTTCAGCTCAAGCTGGAAGGCTTTGTGCGGGTTCATCACCATGGTCGGCAACACTTCGAATGCGCTGAACATGAGTTCAGGCAGGTTGTGTTTGCAGATCAGGCTGTGGATGCCTTGTGCCAATTCTTGAATCCGCATGTCTTGGTAGAAAGAGGGGGATTCATTGAACACGCGCGGCAATACTTCTTCCACGGTGGCGTTGGCATCGTACAGGGATTTGAACTCGTTCAATGCGCGCAGCAGGCTGAGGGCTTTGGTGTCGTCCACGCCGATGCTGAAGAGCACGAGGATGTTGTAGGGGCCGGTTTTCTCCACGATGATGCCGCGGTCTTCCAAGAATTTGGAAACGAGGTTGGCGGGGATACCGGTTTTTTCCAGCTCGCCGTTTTTATCCAAGCCCGGGGTAAGCAGAGTTACCTTGATCGGGTCGAGGTACATGTGCTGGGCGTCGATGTCTTTGAAGCCGTGCCATTTGTCGGTCTGATGCAATTCCCAGCATTCGATGTTATCAACGTTTTCAGGTTGCCATACGTCGAAATACCATGAATCGGCATGGGCTTTGTGTTTCTTGATTTCCTTACGGAATTTAACTGCGCGCTCCAGTGAATCCTGCATCAGGCGTTTACCGGCATTGCCGCGCATCATGGCTGCTGCCACCTCGGTAGAGGCTACCATGGGGTAGAACGGAGAAGTGGAGGTGTGCATCATGTAGGCTTCGCCGAAGGTGGCGGTGTTCAGGTTACCTTTAACGTGAATCATGGAAGCCTGTGAGAATGCGGCCAGCAGTTTGTGGGTGGAGTGGGTTTCAAAGATTACCTTATCTTTAACCTGCTTACCGCCCATACCGGTTTTGCCGTTGTAGATCGGGCTGAAGTTGGTGTAGGGAACCCAAGCAGAGTCGAAGTGGATGGATTTCACATCCAGGGTGTCTTTGATCTTGTCGGTGTTGTAGAACAGGCCGTCATAAGTAGAGTTGGTAATCACGGCATGTACCGGCCAAGTGGCGCCCGGAACTTTGGTAAGTTTTTCGGTGATGACTTCTTTAGTGAATTCTTTTTGCGGAATACCACCCAAGATACCGTAGGCGTTGCGGGTCGGTTTCAGATACACCGGAGTAATGTCGCTCATCATCAACAGGTGGGTTAATGATTTGTGGCAGTTGCGGTCGATCAGTACGGTGCTGCCGGCCGGCACGGAGTACATACCCACGATTTTGTTGGCGGTGGAAGTACCGTTGGTTACGATGTAGCTATGATCGGCATTGAAGGTTTTGGCGATGTATTCTTCAGCGTCTTTGTGCGGGCCGGAGTGGTCGAGCAGAGAGCCCAATTCGCCCATAGAAACTGAAATATCTGATTTGAATGTGTTTTCGCCGTAGAAGTCGTAGAACAGGCTGCCTACGGGAGATTTCAAGAAAGCGGTACCGCTCATGTGGCCCGGAGTACAGAATGTGTATTTGTTTTTCTCAACGTAGTCAAACAGGGCTTTAGTGAAGGGCGGGGTGATATTGTCGATATAGTGACAGATTGCTTTTTCAATTTTATCAACAACGTCTTCGTTGCTGAACAGATGGCAATCGATGAAGGTGGCGTGGTCGCCTACAGCGCCGAAGTCCACGGGTTTGTCGCAGTCGGTGGGCTTCAGAATGAATACGGGCAGCTCATCGTTGAGTGCAATAATTTGTTCGTCTAATTCTCGGTTGAAAATATCCAGTGTACAGAGCACTGAGCCTATTCTGGCGTCATGTTTCAGGAACGTCAGGATTTCTTGCGGGTCATGGGCTATTCGGATGGTGTGACCACCCTTTTCCAAAGTTTCAATCAAGCTCTTCAGATAGTCACCAAGTTCCTTATGACCACAGCCTAATAAGATGTTCTTCATGATCTAAATCCTTTAAGTAAATAAAAAACAACTGCTTTTGCCAGCAGGTAAGCTGGCTTTTTGCTACCACCGCTGTTGTGCCATTTTGGCGCAACAACAGTAGTGGCAACCTGTGTTTTGCCGCTTGCGGATACAAGGGCAAAAATAAACCTGCATATGGTGTATGTAGGCAAGAGATTGATAGGGTGTTAATGATATTCTTGGCTGAGCAGCCTGGCGGTAGATAGAGAATCATGACAGCCGAGACTGGCGGCGGGTAGAATATCGGATTACAGTTAAGGACTGCTAAGAAAATGTAACAGTTGCTTTAGCTGTTGCGTTCAAGTGGGCAAATATTAGAATTATTTGCATACCTTGCCTGCATTTAAAGCTGGTTGATTTTAAAGAGCAATATCTTGATATGTGGCTGAGTTGGCAGTTTATTTGAATGCCTATCTATTTATTGATACATCATATCATAAAACATAGTGTCTTGGGTTGACTTTAGTCAGAAATTTTTAGAGTAAAGCTGCAGGATAGGGTGTGGAAAAGAAGTGTAAGAGCTATGCCGGCAAGGGCTTAGCGTGAGTTTATAAAAATAGAAACGGTAGGCTTGGGGAGGCACCTACCGTTGGAGAAGCGAGTTTGTTGCCGAATAAAAGGAGGAAGCAGTATTTTCAGATAGCCTCTGCCTGCTCTTGCCAGGCGGGGCGTTTCCATTTAGGGGCATCTTGGAAACGATAGGCGGCCATTTTGTCCAGCAGGGCGGGGATGCTACTGTCTGTGCACACTAAGCCGGTATTGGCGGCGGGCATGAAACCTTGGCTGGCGGTGTGCTGCAACAGAGTGGTGATGGGATTAAAAAAGCCATTGATGTTAAGCAGGCCGATAGGTTTGCTATGTAGTTTGAGCTGGGCGGCCGAGAGCACTTCAAACAGCTCTTCGTAGGTACCTAATCCGCCGGGCAAGGCGATGAAGGCGTCGGCCTGTTCAATCATTTTGGTGCGACGATCGGCCATATTGTCGGTGATGATGAGCTCGGTGAGGCGGCCGTGCGCCATTTCTTCGTGGCGCAGGAAGGTGGGGATGATGCCGGTTACTTTGCCGCCGGCAGCTAGGGCGGCAGAAGCCACTTCGCCCATCAGGCCGATGCCGCCACCGCCGTACACCAGTCGGCTGCCGCGTTCGGCAATGGCACGCCCCAGCTCGCGGGCGGCTTGGCTGTAGCTTGGATCTTCGCCGAGGTTGGAGCCGCAATAGACGACAATATTGTTCATAGCGTTCATATTTATTCTTTCAGGTAGCCCGAGGCCTTGGCTAAATACTGCCCACGGCATATTTCTGTGTTGCATGTGCACGCCTTAAATCGCAACTATGATACGGCAGCTTGGTGCAAGCCTCATCCTCTTGGAGGGTAGTGGTTTCGGCAATTAGCCGGTAAAAATGAAAGGGTGAATTATAGCGAAATAGGAATTTTTGCGCACAGGCCGGAGGGTAGGGTGGGCAAAGGCTATCTGAAAATGCTACAACAGCTTTTCAGGTAGCCTTTGGTTTCGGTGGAGCTTATGCTTTCAGGTAGCCTGAAAGCTTTATTGTGCAAAAAACAGGCTGCCGATTGCTCCGGCAGCCTGTTTGGCGTGCATCGTTAGTGCCCGTGGTGGCAGCCGCCACCGCCGGCGGATGCCATGGCTTCGGCAGCTTGGGCGTCGGCATGGTAGCTGGAGCGCACCATGGCGCCGATGGCGGCGTTGGTGAAGCCCATGGCATAGGCTTCGTGCTCGAACTGTTTGAACATTTCGGGGGTAACGTAGCGTAATACGGGCAGGTGGCTGTTGCTGGGCTGCAGGTATTGGCCCACAGTAATCATTTCGATGTTGTTGGCGCGCATGTCGCGCATGATTTCGCGTACTTCATCGTCGGTTTCGCCCAAGCCTACCATGATGCCGGATTTGGTGGGGATGTGCGGCATCATTTCTTTATAGCGGCGCAGCAGCTCAAGCGAATGCTGATAGTTGGCGCCGGGGCGAGCCTGTTTGTAGAGGCGCGGGTGGGTTTCCAAGTTGTGGTTCATCACATCGGGCGGGGTTTTGGCCAGAATTTCGAGGGCGATGTCCATGCGGCCGCGAAAATCGGGCACGAGGATTTCGATTTTGGTGTTGGGGCTGCGCTCGCGGATGGCGGTGATGCAGTCGGCAAAGTGCTGGGCGCCGCCGTCGCGCAAATCGTCGCGGTCTACCGAGGTGATAACAACGTAGCGCAAATTCATGGCAGCCACGCTGGAGGCGAGGTGTTGCGGCTCTTCTGGGTCGAGCGCGTTGGGGCGGCCGTGGCCGACGTCGCAGAAGGGGCAGCGGCGGGTGCAGATGTCGCCCATAATCATAAAGGTGGCGGTGCCGCGGCTGAAGCATTCGCCGATATTGGGGCAGCTGGCTTCTTCGCACACGGTGTGCATTTTCTGATCGCGCAGGATATTCTTAATTTCGAAAAACTTCTTGCCGGTGGGCAGCGGGGCGCGAATCCATGCTGGCTTTTTCAGTTTCTGCTCCAGCGGCACAACCTTAATCGGGATGCGGGCAACTTTGGCCGCGCCTTTGTGTTTTACGCCCCGGCTGTTGTCTTGTTTGTTTTCTGTGGTCATGGTTTATACCTTTGCTGTGTTTTTAATGTGGTGTG
Organism: Eikenella sp.; assembly: GCF_057315495.1. NCBI lineage: Bacteria > Pseudomonadati > Pseudomonadota > Betaproteobacteria > Neisseriales > Neisseriaceae > Eikenella > Eikenella sp. The sequence continues at coordinate 87,250 of NZ_DBHKXY010000019.1, read as the reverse complement.
TACTTTTCAGGTAGCCTGTGTGTGGGGCTAATCGGCCGGCTTTTCAGGTAGCCTCAACTGCTGCTGCAAATGGGCGGTCAGCTTGGCGGCCACATCGACCATGCTCGGGGCGGATTGCACCAGGTCGGCGATTTGGGTCATTTCCAGCCCGGCGTAACCGCAGGGGTTGATTTGGCGGAAGGGGCTTAAGTCCATATTTACGTTTAATGCCAAGCCGTGATACACCGCGCCACGTTTGATACGCAGGCCGAGCGAGGCGATTTTTTTGCCGTCCACATACACGCCGGGGCGTTTTGGGTCGGCGGCAGCGGCGATACCGTATTCGGCCAGGCTGGCGATGATGCTGTTTTCCAAGCGGCTTACCAAGTCGCGCACGCTGATTTTGCGGCGTTTGAAATCGATTAGGGTGTATACCACCAGCTGGCCGGGGCCGTGGTAGGTGATCTGGCCGCCGCGGTCGATTTGCACCACGGGGATATTGCTGCGTGCCAATAGGTGCTCGGCTTTACCGGCCATGCCTTGGGTGAACACGGGCGGGTGCTCCACCACCCAAAGCTCGTCTTCCGTGCGCTCGTTGCGGGCGTCGGTGAAGACTTCCATGGCGTGGAAAATCGGGCTGTATTCGGCTAGGCCAAGCTGGATGACTTTCATCACAGCACCACTTTCACCAAGGGGTGTGAGGTGAGTGCGAGGTAGATGTTATCGAGCTGCGCTTTGCTGTGGGCGTTTACGGTAACCGTTACGCCCTGGTAGTTGCCTTGGCTGCTTTCACGGTGGCGCATATCGTGTTCGGCGGTGTCCGGCGCGTGCAGGCGCACGGTTTCCAATATCTGCACGGCAAATTCGGGGTGCTTGGCGCCCATGATTTTGATGGAGAAGCGGCAGGGGAATTCCAGCAGGGTTTCTTGGTTGGTTTCGCTCATGATGGATAGTCTTTCAAACGGCCGCCGTTCAAAATGGCGGCGCGGTATAATCAGAGCGGCATTTTACTGGAAAACCGATGGCTTGAACAACACGCCGCCATGTGGCGGAAATAGGGTTTCAGGTAGCCTTTGGTGCCGGATAAAGGCTACCTGAAAAGATTAACCGGCTGATTTTTATAGCTGCTTAAAATAAGAATAAGACGGCTTTGGTTTGCCGCTTTGTGTTATTTCAACAGAGAAACCGCTATAGTGTGTCAGAAAACTGCGGCCTGCTCCGTCTAAGCTATGTCTTCCATTTTCCCGAAAGCTCAAACCATGCTGCGTAAAATATTGCTGCTCTTAGCCGCCATCATTCCGGCCGTCCTCATTCTCGGCTTTTTTGCCCCTAAATTCATCGCTCAAGCCAAACCAGGAGCCCATACCATGCCCAATAATCCCGCCTTTGCTCAACGCCTCGTTTCCCTGCACACCCCTGAAGGCCGTCCCGTGCAAACCCTGCTCAAGCCCGGCCGCCCCACGCTGGTTAAATTCTGGGCCAGCTGGTGTCCATTGTGCCTAAGCGAGCTACAAACCACCGCCGAATGGCAACAGTCTGCCGAATTTTCCGGCGAAAACGCCCGTGCCAACTTGATTGCTGTGGCCTCGCCCGGCTTTCTCGGCGAAAAGCCGGAAGCCGAATTCAAGGAATGGTTCGGTAAGCTCGATTATCCCGGTTTTCAGGTAGCCCTCGATGACGGCAGCCTGGCCAAAGCCGCCGGTATTGGCGTGTATCCCAGCTGGGTGTTGCTCTCAGCCGAGGGAGAGATCTTGCGTGTGCACAAGGGCAGCCTGCAGCGCGAACAAGCCCTTGCCCTGCTCGATAATCCCAATGCCGACCTCGCTGCCGTGCCCGTGCAGCAGCACTACACCGCCGCCGACGGCAGCAGCCGCACCGCGCACACCAAAACCATCTATCTCGCCGGCGGCTGCTTCTGGGGCGTGGAAGCTTATATGCAGCGCCTGCCCGGCGTGGTGGATGCCGTATCCGGCTATGCCAACGGCCAAACCGCCAACCCCAGCTATGAAGACGTGATTCACGGCAGCGGCCATGCCGAAACCGTGAAGGTGGATTACGACCCCGAGCGCATCAGCCTAACCGACTTGTTACGCTACTACTTCCGCGTAATCGACCCTACCTCGCTTAATCAGCAAGGCAACGACCGCGGCCGCCAATACCGCACCGGCATCTACTACACCGACCCTGCCGAAGCCCAAACCGTGCGCACCGCCCTGGCTGCCGAACAGCGCAAATATAGCCGCCCCATCGTGGTGGAAGCCCTGCCGCTGCAACACTTCTATCCCGCCGAGGCCTACCATCAAGACTACCTCGCCAAAAACCCCAACGGCTATTGCCACATCGACATCGGCCTGGCCGATAAGCCGCTCGAGCCGGCCGAAGGTAGCAGCGCGCCCGTCAAAGGCTTTAATCCCGCTACCTACCGCAAGCCCGACGACGCCACCCTGCGCCGCACGCTCACCGACGAGCAATACCGCGTTACCCAACACGGTGATACCGAACGCGCCTTCAGCCACCAGTATGACAACCTGTTCGAGCCCGGCCTGTATGTCGATGTCGTCAGCGGACAGCCCTTGTTCAGCAGCCGCGACAAATTCAATTCCCATTGCGGCTGGCCCAGCTTCACCCGCCCCATCAGCCCCGACGCCGTTACCGAGCACGACGACTACAGCTACCATATGCACCGCACCGAAGTGCGCAGCAGCGCCGCCCATTCCCACCTCGGCCACGTCTTCCCCGACGGCCCCCAAGATCGCGGCGGCCTGCGCTACTGCATCAACGGTGCCAGCCTGCGCTTCATTCCCGAAAACCAAATGCAGCAGCAAGGCTATGGCGGCTACCTGAAAGATTTGCATTAAGCGTGGATCAATGCAAAAGGCTACCTGAACGTTCAGATAGCCTTTGTTTTGAGATGGCTGAGCTAGCTAATCTAATTAGAATTGATAAGTCGGCGAGCTACAGGCAGTACGGGCGTATGGCAAGGATAGCCAACTCCATACTGGGTAAGTTGATTGGCTAAAGGCTAGCTGAAAAGGAATAACGAGCTTTCAGGTAGCCTTTTCCTTCATAAAAAACTGCCTGCAATCGTTTGCAGACAGTTTGGTGCGAGATTGGCAGAGCCGGCCTATTTGGCGGCGGCGGTGCCGAAGTATTGTTGGTGGATGCGGTCGTATTCGCCGCTGGCTTTAACGGCGGCCAAGGCTTTATTGAGGGTGTCGCGCAGTTCGGTGTCGTCTTGGCGCAGGGCGATGCCGTAGTGTTCGGCTTCGAAATCGGGCACTTTAATCATGGTGAAGCCTTTGTCGCCGTTGTGTTTGATGAATTCCATCACCACGGAGCTGTCGCTCACGGCTGCGTCCACGCCGCCGTTTTGCAATTCTTTCAGCAAGAGGGGCAGGCTTTCGAAGCGGGTTACTTTGGGATTGGTGGCGCCCAAGAGTTTGGAGGCGGCCAAATCGCCGGTGTTGCCGGTTACCACGCCTACGCGGTTGAGGTTTTTCAAATCTTCCACGGAAGCCACCTGTTTGCCTTCGGGCACGGCCACTACTTGGGTGATTTCAAAGTAGGGGTCGGTGAAGAGCATGCTTTGCTGGCGTTCGGGAGTGATGGTTACGGCGGCCACCACTACGTCGGCATCGCCGTTGCGCAGGCTGTTGAAGAGGCTGTCCCAAGACTGGTCTTTAAATTCAACTCGGTAGCCGGCTTCTTTGGCTATGGCGTTGATGAGGTCGATATCGAAGCCGCTGAGGCTGCCGTCGGGATTTTTAGATTCGAAGGGGGCGAATTCGGCATTGGTGGCCACGCGCAATACTTTTTCGCCGCCGGGGGCAGAAGCGCCGGAGGCGTTGGCATCGGCAGGCTGGGAAGCTTGCTGAGTGCTACCGGAATTGCCGCAGCCGCTGAGGGCGATGGCGGAGCAGGCCAGGGCGGTGGCCAGCCATTTTTTCATGTTCATTGTTTCGTTCTCCTGGATTGGTTTGGATATTAATTAATGATTGCGCTCCGTACGCATCATTCGGGAACACATCATACAACCATATGCGGAAATTCTAAAGGTTTATTGCAGAATATAGCCACAGCACCTTATTCCTACTGAGGCAGTAGGCGCACTTTGTTGCCGTATTCATGCTGTCTGTAGGCTGTATTGTGGGAAGAAGTAATCGCTTCAACGATATCAGGTAAGGCTACCTGAAAGCATCGATTGCTGCGAACCTAAAATGCCGTTTCATTGTTCAGCCTGTATCGAAGATAGCCTGCTTCGCTGCAACAGGCAGGCTTAAGCTACGCCGTGTAGGCAAAACTCCATTATAATAGCGGCTGTTATCATCTTAATCGGTGCATTTTAGCCATGCCGTATCCGTTTGCCCCCGAACAGCCCGAGCGGCGGCGCCTGCTCGCTTCGCTGGCTGCCGTTTCCGCCGTTGCCTGCCTGCCTCAAGCCGCCCGTGCCGGGGCGCAGCGTGAGGAGACGCTGTCGGACGATGTGACTTCGGTGATGCGTCATTCGGTGAATAATGTGAACCCGCCGCGCCTGGTGTTTGAAAACCCGTATAACGCGCCGCGTTGGCTCAATGATATGTCGCTGCGGCTGGCACGTTTTGTGCCCGACCCGCTGGAGCGCCGCCGCCTGCTCATCAACATCCAATACGAAACCACCCGTGCCGGGCTGGATACGCAGCTGATTTTGGGGCTGATTACGGTGGAGAGCGCGTTTCGGCAGTATGCCATCAGCAGCGTGGGTGCGCGCGGGCTGATGCAGGTGATGCCGTTTTGGCAGCGCTACATCGGCAAACCGGAGCACAACCTGTTCGACATCCGCACCAACCTGCGCTACGGCTGCACCATCCTGCGCCACTACAGCAATCTGGAAAACGGCAATATGGAGCGTGCATTGGCGCGCTACAACGGCAGCCTCGGCAGCCGGCGCTATCCCGACGCGGTGATTGGGGCATGGCAGAACCGCTGGCAGTGGTCGTAGTTAGGCTACCTGAAAGCCCATATTTCGACTTTCGGTATAGCCGAAGTGCCTTTTCTATTTTTCAGGTAGCCTCCAGCGCGAAGCAGGCTACCTGAAAAAATATAATCTGAGATCAACTGCAAAATATGGAATATTTCACTGCCGCGCAAGCCTTCACCCAAGCCATCAAAAATCTACACATCCTACTCAAACCGCTCGGATTCAAGAAAAAAGGTAACCATTTCTACCGCTGTACCGAGCAGGGTATAGGTCAGCTTATTCACACGCAAAAAAGCCAGTGGAGCAACAAAAGCAGCATCAGCTTCACTTTCAATATCGGCCTCGCCTACCCGCTGTTGCAACACGACCCGCGGTTCCAAGAAATCGGGCAGGCCCTGCCTGATTTTCCGAGCATACACGATTGCCTGGCACAGGAACGCATTGGCTTCCTGCTGCCCGAACCGGAGCAGAAAGATATTTGGTTTGAAGTAGCAGATGGTGCAAATAACATTGCCGTTTTGCAAGAAGTGCAAACCATAGTGGAAACATTTGTGCTGCCACACTTTGCTGCACACAACCTGCCGCAGCAGCTTTATCCGCTTATCGCTAACCGGCACGCCATGCGGCTGGCCGCCAAATTGGGTGAGCCGGAACAGGCGCAACGGTTTTATTGGGCAGAGCGAGAGGGGGCGCAACAGCGCTATCGTGAAGAGTGCCAAGCCGCCGAGCATTTCCAACCGGGGGATGACGAATATTACGAAGACGAAGATGGCTGCGTCGTATTCGGCAGCGAGCAGCCCGCCCCGCAAGTTTGGCTGGATTACTTAGCAGAGCTGGAGCAGGATGCTGCTCGATGGGGCGTGCAGACGTAAGCTTTAATGGCACATAGATCCTTTCAGGTAGCCTCAAGGTGTAAAGCAGGCTACCTGAAAACTAATCCAGCCTTGCCAGCGTTAAAAGCCCACCGACGGAGCAAGGCTTCGGGTATAATCTGCGGCGTTTTTCCCCAACTCTTTCGGTTAAACACTATGTCTCGAGCTCCCCGCACTGCACTGTTGCCTGCAGAATGGCGTGCCAGCGCATCGCTTTCCGGCGTGTATGCGCTGCGTATGTTGGGCATGTTTTTGGTGTTGCCCGTGTTGGCGCTGTATGCCAAAGAGCTGCCGGGCAGCACGCCTGGATCGGGCGGTTTGGCGATTGCGGTGTATGGCTTAACGCAGGCGCTGTTCCAGCTGCCGCTCGGTATGCTTTCCGACAAGTTGGGACGTAAAAAAGTAATTTATCTCGGCCTGGTGGTGTTTGCTTTGGGCAGCTTTATTGCCGCTGCGGCAGATAGCGTTACCTGGCTGCTCATCGGCCGGGCGATTCAGGGTGCTGGCGCAGTGAGTGCGGCAGTTACCGCTCTTTTGGCGGATTTAACGCGTGAAGAAGTGCGCACCCGTGCCATGGCTTCGGTGGGGCTTACCATCGGCCTTACTTTTGCCGTCAGCATGGTGGTTTCGCCGCTGCTTACCCGCTATATCAATGTTTCCGGCCTATTTGCGCTCACCGGTGCGTTGTGTGTGCTGGCTATAGGCGTGGTGGCGTGGATTACGCCCAATCCGCAGCGCGGGAAGTTCCACGAAGATACGGAAATGCAAACTTCGCGCATCAGCGAGGTGTTGCGTAATAAACGCCTGATGCAGCTTAATTTCGGTATTTTCGCTTTGCAGGCGGTGATGATGGCGATTTTTGCCAGCCTGCCGATTGTGATGCGCGGCCTGGGGCTGCCCAAAGAGCAGCATTGGCAGCTTTATCTGCCGGCGGTATTGCTGGGATTGCTATTGATGGTACCGGCGATTGTGGTGGGTGAAACGCGCAATAAGCTCAAGCAAGTGTTTGTGGCCGGTATCACGCTGATTGCGGCGGCTTTATGCGGTATTTATGCCGGTCAGGCTTCGCTCTTGGCTATTGGCATATCGCTGGTGGTGTATTTTGTCGGCTTCAATATTTTGGAAGCCAGCCTGCCGTCTATCGTGTCGAAAGTAGCGCCGACGGACTTGAAAGGCACCGCCATGGGCATGTATAACACAGCGCAATCCATCGGCGTGTTTGTGGGCGGCGCGGCTGGCGGGCGTTTGTTTGAACATTTCGGCTTTATCGGCGTGTTTGCCTTTTCTATGCTGCTCACGCTGGCCTGGCTGCTGATGGCCGCCGCTGCGCCCGCACCCGCTGCCGTACGCAATTTGGCGCTGAGCATATCTCCCATCTGGCAAGGCTGCGAAGAGCGGCTCTTGGCCGTATTGCAGCAGTTTGAAGGCGTAGAGGCGGCCAGCCTCAGCGCCGACCGTTCAACCGTTTACATCAAGGCGCGGCAGCAGGGTTTCGACGAAGCCGCCGCCAAACAGATTATTTTAGGAGGAAATCATGTTGAATAAAGTGATACTTATCGGCAACTTGGGGCGCGATCCCGAAGTGCGCTACCTGCCCAGCGGCGATGCCGTGGCCAATTTTTCGATTGCCACCAGCGAAAACTGGAAAGACCGCAACGGCCAGCGCCAGGAGCGCACCGAATGGCACAACATCAGTATGTTTGGCCGCTTGGCGGAAATTGCCGGCCAATATCTGAAAAAAGGCAGCAAAGTGTATATCGAAGGCCGCATCCAAAGCCGCAAATACACCGGCAAAGACGGCATCGAGCGCACTGCATACGACATCGTGGCCAGCGAAATGAAAATGCTCGACGGCCGCAACAGCGGCAGCAGCCCCTACGAAGGCGGCGACCAATATGCAGCCGCACCCAGCAGCCCGCGCCAGCAGCCTGCCCAAGGCTACAATGAATCGGCCTACGCCGCCGAGCCGCCCGCTCCGCCCCGCCGCCAAGCCGCCGCGCCCGCCCCAGCACCGATTGACGATATCGATGACGATATTCCCTTCTGAGCTATACATAAATTACATTTTGTAAGCTTTTCGATTTCAGAATTTATGAAAAATAATATAAATTAGAGCGTTAGGGGCTGTCCTGGTTATCTAGGATAGCCCCTAATTCAACGCGTTATCTAGGAAATATCATGACCAAGCAGGTAAACTACAACCAGCATCCCGAACAGCAAGCCCGCGACATCATTGACCAAAAATTGGAGCAGGCAGGCTGGACGATACAGTCGGTGAAGCACTTTAATCCCAATAGTAGTTTGGGCGTGGCAGTGCGTGAATATCCAACCGACAGCGGTCCGGTAGATTATCTGTTATTTGTCGATAGAGAGCCGGTTGCCATTATTGAAGCTAAAGAAGAAAACTTTGGCCATAAGCTCAATACGGTTGAAGAGCAAAGCGCGCGTTATGCTGATAGCGAACTCAAACATATCCCGCAAGCGGATATTGCTTTTTTATATGAAAGCACGGGTGTCATTACTCGTTTTACCAACCGCAACGATCCCGCGCCGCGTGCCCGTGAAGTCTTCCATTTTCATCGTCCCGAGACATTGCAAAAATGGGCAAGCGAAGGCAAAAACACCCTGCGCGCCAAACTTAAAGCCATGCCGGCACTCAATCCTAACCATCTGTCTGCAGCGGCGTTAGGGTTGCGCGATTGCCAATTAACCGCCATCGAAAATATGCAAGATTCTTTGGCAAAAGATTTGCCGCGCGCCTTGATTCAAATGGCCACAGGCGCAGGTAAAACTTATACCGCCATTAGCATTATGTATCGTTTGCTCAAATATACAGGCAAACGCCGCATTTTATTTTTAGTCGATACCGTCAACTTGGGCGAACAGGCCGAGCAGGAAATGTTGGTTTTCACTCCACCTGATGACAACCGAAAATTTACTGAACTCTACAACACTCAGGTCATTAAATCGCCGCATATTCCCAACGGCGTAGAAGTTTGCATTTGTACCATTCAGCGCATGTATTCCCTATTAAAAGGGGAAGAACTGGCGATACCGGACGACAGCATGGAATTAGAAGAATGGGAAAACCGCTTAAAAGAACCATTGCCCGTTGCCTATCAACCGGATCTGCCACCTGAATTTTTTGATTTTATCTTTATCGACGAATGCCATCGCTCCATTTACAACCTTTGGCGACAAGTGTTGGATTATTTTGATGCCTATCTGATCGGCTTAACCGCCACACCGGACAACCGCACTTTTGGCTTTTTCAATCAAAATGTCGTCAGCGAATACAGCCACGAGCAAGCCGTTGCCGATGGAGTAAACGTAGGCAATGAAGTCTATCTGATCAATACCAAAATCAGCCTGGATGGCGGCAAATTCAAAGCCGAAGAATTGATCGAACATCGCGAACGCACCACACGCCGTAAACGCTGGCAGCAACAAGATAGCGATGAGGCCTATACTGCCAAACAACTCGACAGGGATGTTGTCAATCCAAGCCAAATCCGCACTATTATCCGTACTTTCCGCGACCATTTGCCCGTAATGTTCCCAAATCGTCAAGAAGTGCCCAAAACCCTGATTTTTGCCAAAAACGACAGCCACGCCGACGACATCATCAAAATGGTGCGGGAAGAGTTCGGGCAAGGCAACGAATTTTGCAAAAAAATCACTTACAAAGCCAAAGACGATATTGTGGGTGAAAACGGCGAAATCATCGAACAAGGCGAAGAACCCAAAACCGTCTTGGCGAATTTCCGCAATAGCTACAACCCGCGCATTGCCGTTACCGTCGATATGATTGCTACGGGAACCGATGTCCGCCCGCTCGAATGCCTGCTGTTTATGCGCGATGTCAAAAGCCGCAACTATTTTGAGCAAATGAAAGGACGCGGTACACGCACGCTTGATAAAGAAGGCTTGCAAAAAGTCAGCCCTTCCGCATCATCAGCCAAAACCCATTATGTGATTGTCGATGCCATCGGTGTTACAAAATCGCTCAAAACGGCAAGCCAACAATTAGACACCAAGCGTTCGGTCAGCTTCTCCGATTTAGGAAAAGCCGTCGTTTTCGGCGGTGCATATGATAGCGACAGCATCAGCTCACTGGCGGCACGCCTTGCCCGTTTAAACAAACAGCTTGATGACGAACAACAGAAGCAAATCACTGCCATCACAGGCGGCGTCCCATTACCGCAATTGGTCAAAGACCTGTTTCATGCCATTAATGCCGACGAAATCCATTGGGCAGCTTGCGAGCAAGAAGGCATTTCCATTGATGAAACGCCGTCTGAAAAAACCGTTTTACAGATACAAAAACAGCGCGTCAAAGCCGCCACACGTCCGCTTTCCATGGAACTCATCACCACGCTGGACGACATCCGCAAACAAAACGAGCAGAAAATTGACGCCGAGATTGATGAAGTCATCCATGCAGGCTGGGCGGAAAATGATGAAACCCTGACCCAAGATTTTGCCGAATGGATACGCAGCAACAAAGACGAAATTACCGCCTTGCAGATTTTCTATAATCAGCCTTATCAACGCCAAGCCTTAAGCCTTGCGATGATTAAAGCGCTGGCAGCCGCCATCAAAAAAGCCAAACCGAAATTGGCATTCAGTCATATCTGGCAGGCATACGCGCGTTTGGATAACGTCAGCGAACAGGTAGAAAGCGAACTCACCGCCTTAGTCAGCCTTGTTCGCCGCGTGATTGGCATTGATGACAAAATCACCCCGTTTACCAAAACCGTGCGTAAAAACTTCCAAACATGGACTTTTGAACACAACGCCCGCGCCGATAAACCGCTGACTGAAGAACAAATGCAATGGCTGACCATGATTCGCGACCACATCATCACTTCCTTTGCCATTGAAGAGAACGACTTTGAACTTACCCCGTTCAACCAACACGGCGGCTTAGGGCAGGCTTATGATGTATTGAGCGAAGTTGCCGCCAATGACCAAGACTTTAACACCCTATTAAACGAGATTAACCAACAATGGACAGCATAACAATGACCAAAGAACAGCAATTGCCGAAAGGGTGGAAAATAGAACGATTGGGTGATATTACTATTAGTGAAAAGGGTAAAAAACCAAAAAACCAATCTAGCGAAAAAACAGATACATATTGCTATCCCTATGTGGATATTGAAGCTTTTGAAAAAGGTGTTATTAAAAGCTATACCGATGGAGTGAAATGTGTTCTGTGTGATGAAGATGACTTCTTAATGGTCTGGGATGGTTCACGCTCTGGATTGGTAGGTAAAGGCATTAAAGGAGCATTAGGCAGTACACTTGTTCGCATTTCATTACCAAATATAAACAATCTTTATGCTTATTATTTCTTGCTGTCAAAATATAAAGAAATTAATACTCGCGCTAAAGGTTCTGGTACACCACACGTTGATCCCGATTTATTGTGGAATTATGCTTTTCCCATTCCACCAAATCAAGAAACCCAACAAGCCATCGTCAATAAAATCGAAAGCCTGTTTGACGAAATCGACGAAGGCATAGGTCGTCTGAAAACCGCAGCGCAGCAAATCCAACAATACCGCCAATCCCTGCTCAAAAACGCCTTTAACGGTGAACTCACCAAAGAATGGCGTAGCAAGCATGCAGACACCTTGCCGTCTGAAAACGAACTGCTCGCCCAAATTCAGACGGCCCGCGAACAACACCACGCCCAACAGCTTGCCGACTGGCAAACAGCCGTCAGCCAATGGGAACAAAATGGAAAAGAAGGGAAAAAACCGAGCAAACCCAAAGCGCCGACACAAGCGGTTAAGTTTGAAGAAAATTTTGCAGATTTGCCGAGTGGGTGGGGAGTAGTGAAATTAGACAAAATTGTGAAATATATTACTGATGGGGATCATCAAGCACCACCAAAATCATCTAATGGCATTCCGTTTATCACTATTTCTAACATTGATAAAAAAGATTTCAGCATTAATTTTTTTGATACTTTTTTTGTTAGCGAGGATTATTACAATCAAATATCCGAGTTAAGAAAACCAAAAAAAGGTGATATTTTATATACTGTTACAGGTAGTTTTGGTATTCCGGTAATGGTGGATTTTGATAAAAAATTCTGTTTTCAGCGGCATATTGGTCTAATCTCACCATTAGAACAAATATCTGCTCAAAGATGGTTATTTTATATTTTGCAGAGTCCACAAGTCTTTAAGCAAGCTGAACAATTATCAACTGGAACAGCTCAAAAAACAGTTGCATTATCTAGTTTGAGAAATTTTGAGATTCCATATTGCTCCCTAGCAGAACAAACCCAAATCGTTGCCATTTTAGAAAGCAAACTCACCGCCTGCGACCAACTCGCCGACGAACTTGCCAAACAACTCAAACAAGCTGAACTGCTTAAACAGGCCGTCTTAAAAGCGGCTTTTTCAGGTAACCTTTTGGATAAATAAATTAAAGAGAAAACGAATATGACCACAACGCAAAACCACACTTCAAACGCCATCGTCCAAAAGGTTTGGAGTTTCTGCCATATGCTGCGCGATGACGGCGTAAGCTACGGCGACTATTTGGAGCAGATTACCTATCTGATTTTCTTGAAGATGGCGTTTGAATACAGCCAGCCGCCCTACAATCGTGATGTCGGCATTCCGGAAGAATACAACTGGAAAAGTCTGACCGACCGCACTGGCGCGGAATTGGAAAGTCATTATCTCGCTTTGTTGCGCGATTTAAGTATGCGCAAAGGCTTGCTTGGTCAAATCTTTGCCAAGGCGCAAAATAAAATCCAAGACCCGGCTAAATTATCCCGTTTGGTTGCGATGATTGATGAAACCAAATGGACGCGCTTGGGCGTGGATGTAAAAGGCGATATTTACGAAGGCATTTTGGAAAAAAATGCCGAAGATACCAAATCCGGCGCGGGGCAATACTTCACGCCGCGTGCTTTGATTCAAGCAATTGTCGAATGTGTCCGCCCGCAGGCAGATACCCTGATTGCCGACCCGGCAGCAGGTACCGGCGGCTTTTTATTGGCGGCATACAGTTATTTGGAAAAACACGCCAATCTAAACACCGAGCAAAAAGCGCGGTTAAAAAACGGGACGTTTTTCGGCAATGAAATTGTCGCCAATACCCGCCGTTTGTGTTTGATGAACCTGTTTTTACACGGCATCGGCGAAATGGACGGCGAAAGCCCGATTAGTTCCGATGACTCCTTGGTTGCACCCAGCACACGCAAAGTGGACTTGGTTTTGGCCAATCCGCCATTCGGTAAAAAAAGCAGCATGACTATTACCAATGCCGAGGGCGAAGCCGAAACCGAAGATTTTGTCTATAACCGTCAAGACTTTTGGGCAACCACTTCCAACAAACAAGTCAACTTCTTGCAGCATATTTACACGATGCTCAAAAACAACGGGCGGGCTGCCGTGGTCGTGCCCGACAATGTGCTGTTTGAAGGCGGTGCAGGCGAAACCGTGCGTAAGAAGCTTTTGCAAATTACTGATTTGCATACAATCTTACGTTTGCCGACGGGTATTTTCTACGCGAATGGTGTCAAGGCAAATGTGTTGTTTTTTGATAACCGCCCCGCACAAGAGCAAGCGATTACCCAAGAAGTTTGGATATATGATTACCGCACCAACGTGCATCACACACTGAAGAAAAAACCGATGCAGTTTGCAGATTTACAGGATTTCATTACCTGCTATTGCCCTGAGGACCGTTCAAAACGCGCAGAAACCTATCATGCCGAAAACAATCCCGACGGACGCTGGCGTAAATTTAGTATCGATGAAATCAATCAGCGAGAGAAAACCAGCTTGGATATTTTCTGGCTGAAAGACCATTCTTTAACCGACTTGGACAATCTGCCCGCCCCTGATATTTTAGCCGATGAAATTATTGAAAATATCGAAGCGGCTTTGATGAGTTTTCGAAGCGTTGCTGAGCAGTTGGGATAATCAGGGAAGTAGCTAAAAAATGTTTTAGAAACCAAATCCGCTACCTGTTCCCGAGTGGGAGTAGGTGTTGGGTTTGTTTTGGGTGTTTCAGGTAGCCTGCTGTGTGGCCGTAGGTTGGAATGAACAGAGCATATGGATGCTGTGTGCTTAGTGCGGCCAAAATTAGGTGAGTTCGCTTGTTAAGCCGTTGCAATAATAAAGGCTACCTGAAAATTGTCAGGTAGCCTTTTTCCAGCTTATCCGGCCCTATGCGCCATCGCCTAAATGATCAGGCTGGGCGAGGATGGTGCGTTTGCCGTTGGTGTCGGCGGGGGAGACGATGCCTTCGGCTTCCATTTGGTCTACCAAGGTGGCGGCTTTGTTGTAGCCGATGCGCAGGTGGCGCTGGATAGAGGAAATCGTGGCTTTCTGCGTGCGCAAGACGATGGCAACTGCTTCGTCGAACAGGGGATCTTGGCCGCTGTTGCCGCCGATGCTGCTGTTGGCATTGCTGAACAAATCGTCGCTGCCCACGCCGGAGGTGAGGATGTCTTCCACATAGTCTGGCGCACCGAAGCCCTTGAGGTATTCGGCCACGCGCTGCACTTCGCTATCGGCCACAAAGGCGCCGTGGATGCGCTGCGGGTAGCCGGTACCGGGCGGCAGGAAGAGCATATCGCCTTGGCCGAGCAGGTTTTCCGCGCCCATTTGGTCGATGATGGTGCGGCTGTCCACTTTGGAGGCTACCTGAAAGGCGATGCGTGTGGGGATGTTGGCTTTAATCAGGCCAGTAATCACGTCCACGCTGGGGCGCTGGGTGGCGAGAATGAGGTGGATGCCGGCGGCACGGGCTTTTTGGGCGAGGCGGGCAATCAGCTCTTCGATTTTTTTGCCGGACGTCATCATCAGGTCGGCAAATTCGTCCACGATCACCACGATGTGCGGCAGATTAATGAGCGGCTCGGGATTGTCGGGAGTGAGGCTGAAGGGGTTGGCCAGCCGTTCGCCGCGGGCGGCGGCATCTTTGATTTTTTGGTTGTAGCCGGCGAGGTTGCGCACGCCCACATGGCTCATCAGGCGGTAGCGTTTTTCCATTTCGTTCACGCACCAGGTGAGCGCGTTGGCAGCCAGTTTCATATCGGTTACCACCGGCGCGAGCAGATGCGGGATGCCTTCATACACAGAGAGCTCAAGCATTTTCGGGTCGATCATGATCATGCGCACTTCGTCGGGCGTGGCCTTGAACAGCAGCGACAAAATCATGGCGTTCACGCCCACGGATTTGCCCGAGCCGGTGGTGCCGGCCACCAAAAGATGCGGGGCTTTGGCGAGGTCGGTTACCACCGGCTGGCCGGTAATGTCCTGCCCCAGCGCGAGGGTGAGCTTAGATTTGCTTTCGGCAAACACCGGGGAATTGAACACTTCACTCAGGCGGATCATCTGCCGCTTGGGATTGGGCAGCTCCAAGCCCATGCAGGTTTTGCCCGGAATGGTTTCCACCACGCGGATGGCGGCCACGCCGAGCGAGCGGGCAAGGTCTTTTTCCAGGTTAATCACCGAGTTGCCGCGCACGCCTACATCAGGCTCGATTTCGTAGCGGGTAATCACCGGGCCGGCATAAGCATCCACCACGTTTACTTTCACGCGGAACTCGGCCAGTTTTTCTTCGATTTTGATGCTGTTTTCCAGCAGCTGTTCTTCGCTGAGGGTGGCTTCGTTGTCGTATTGCGGCGGCAGGAGCAGCTCGTTCATCGGCACATGGTAGTGGCCGAAATCGGCAAACGATACGGCGGAAACGGCCGAAACCGGCGCGGGCTGCGGCGGCAGGTCGGGCAGGGGAGGGATGCCGGGCGCGGCAGTGGGCGCGGGGCTTGCCCACGCAGCTCGCGCCTGGGCTTCGGCTGCACCTTGCTCCAAGGCTTGCTGCCATTCGTTACCGTTGTCGAATTCGATGGCGGGTTCGGCAGCCGGTGCTTGCTCGGTGAGTGAGAGGTCGGGGCGGAAGTGATATTGGGCACTGGTTTGGTCGGCGGAGTCTGAATACGTTTCAGCGGTATCGTCGCTCACAGTTTCAGCCAAGCTCCAAGGTGGGCTGTCTTCAACGGTGCTTTGCGGGAAAAAAATCGGCGGCTGTTCGGCGGTCAGCGCCGACTCCTCCTCAACTGGTTGGGCGTCGGGGTTTTCGGGCGCGGTGCCGTGATTGAATGGGGTGAAGCGGGTGGAAATCGGCAGCGGCTTAGTCTGCTGGGGCGGCACAGCCATCGGCACTTGCGCGCCCTGGCTGTGGTTCACCCGCGCGGCGGCGGGAATCACGCTCTCGCGCACGGTTTGGCGCTTGAAGCGGCTGCGTTGGCGGTTGGCTGGAGCGTCAGTTTTGGCCAGATTAGCCAAGATTTCGTCTTCATTGATTACTGGCAAATCGGGCTGCTGCGGGGCAATGGCCGGTTGTGGTGCGGGCTGGGGCTGCCGGCGTGCACGCAGGCGCTGGCGCAGAAGGTTGTTGCGGATGTCGTCGGGGCTGATGGTGTGCCGCTCTTCGGCAGGCTCTTCAGGCACAGGCTCGACTGCAGGCGGCATATGGGCTTGGATTTTTTCGCGCACATACTGCACAGCGGGATCGGTCGACGTGATTTCTTCGCGCGGCTCGGCGACGGGGGAGGGGGCTTTAATCGGCCAGTTTAGCACCACGGGTTCCAGCGGCTTAGCTTCGTCTGCTTCGTTTTTATGCAGCATACGAGTGGCTTCGGAAAGGGAAATGATGCTCGGCTCGGGTTGGTTTTCTTCGTGTTCGATGCTTTCAGGTAGCCTGTGTCGGGTGGCTTCGGCTTCGGTGATTATCGGCAAATCGGCATCGGGAGCGGATAAATCGTGGATTTCCGGCTCGGCGGCGGTATTGGTTTTGGTTTCGGCTGTATGAGAGCTATCAGTGTTGTCAACCTGTTCAGGAGTCGCATCAACGGTGGCTTCTGCCAGCAGGGCAGCTTCCGCGGCGGCCGTTTCTTCTTCGGCGGGGCTGAAAATCGGCAGTTCTTCTTGATTTTCGCTCACGTTGCGACGGCGGGTTTTTTTCTTTACGCCGCCGGCAAGCAACTCGATTTTGCGCTGCAATTCGTCCTGCACTTTTTGATAGTGCAGCTTCACTTGGGTTTGCGCGCGCTGCGGCAGCACATTGGGGCGGGCAGGCTGCTGCTGCGGGGCGTTTTCCGCTTCGGTATCAGTAGATTGCTTGTTGTTTTGGTGCCGGTTGAGATAAGTAAACTCCAGCAGCCATTCGCGCTCTTCGCGTGCGCGCCACCACAAGAGCACGGCGATGCCGGCCAACAGCAGAATCAGCAGAAAAACTAAAAACATAAACAGCGGCTCCCGAATTTGGCGCAAAGGTAGGTATTTTAACGTGTTTCCCGCCGAAATTAAACCTTGCAGCCTTGGCAAAAACCTCGGTTTTGGCGCATTTCTGCGGGATGTGCTGCCCGAACGTTTGCCTATCTGTATGATATGTTTGCGCGTTCTGTGATGCTACCGCTGTGATTGGCTATCAAACTTGCGGGTTTAATCCACTCTGCAAAAGATCTCCGCCCGCAAATTGCGGGCGGCGGGATGAAAGATTAGAGGCGGATTTCGATATTGTCGATGAGGCGTGTGTTGCCCAAACGAGCGGCGGCTAGCACCACCAGTTCGCTGTCGCCGACATGGGCTACCTGAAGATTACCCGCGTGGCGGATTTCCACATAGTCCACTTGCCAGCCGGCCTGTTTCAGGTTGGCTGCCGCCTGTTGTTCCAGTGCGGCATAGTCGCGGTTGCCGTTTTTCACCGAGCGGGCAACGGCCTGCAATTCGCGGTAGAGCTGCGGGGCTTGTTTGCGCTCGGCTTCGCTTAGGTATTGGTTGCGACTGGAGAGCGCCAGGCCGTCGGCGGCGCGGCCGATGTCTACCGGCACGATTTCCACCCGGAAATTCAAATCGGCAGCCATACCTTGCAGGATGGCCAGCTGTTGATAGTCTTTTTTGCCGAAGCAGGCGTAATCGGGCTCAACAATGTTGAACAGCTTGGCCACCACGGTGGCTACGCCGCGGAAATGCCCCGGGCGGAACGCGCCGCACAGTTCGTTTTGCAGATGGGGCGGCACCACGTTGTATTGCTGGGCCACGTGCGGATACAGCTCTTGCTCGCTCGGCGCGAAGAGCACGGCCACGCCTTCTCCGGCCAGTTTGGCGGCATCCTGCTCCAGCGTGCGCGGGTAGCGGTCGAAATCCTCGCCCTGGCCGAATTGCAGGCGGTTAACAAAAATGCTTACCACCACCTTGTCTGCCCGTTTGGCCGCTTCGCGCACCAAGGCTAGGTGCCCTTCATGCAGGTTGCCCATGGTGGGCACGAATGCCACGCTGCCGGCTTCGCGGCGCCAGTCGCGCAGTTCTTGAATGGTATGGATAATTTTCATGGCTGGTTTGCCTTATCAATAAAATGCGGCGCAGTATACTCCGCCATGCTGGGAGAGGCTACCTGAAAAACAGATGATAGGGTTTCAGGTAGCCTTCACTACGGGGTATAGCATGGAGCGTGGATGGCTTGTTTGTATTTATGTAATGCGGCTTATGCACTTCAAAATTTCAGGTAGCCTGAGCATGAGAGGGCTACCTGAAAAATATGCCGGATATGAAGCAGGCTACCTGAAAATTCTAAAATGGGTTTTCAGGTAGCCTTTCCGGGTATAAACAAACCTACTTTCGCACCAGCCGCTCCGACGCGGCGCGGGCGCGGATTTTGATTTCTTCCGTCAGATAATCCTTCATCTGCGCGTATACCAGCGTGATCACGGCAATGTCGTCGCTGAAGCCCAGCGGGCCGAGCAGGTCGGGGATGCTGTCGATGGGGCTGACGAAATATACCAGCGCGCCCACGATAATCAGCTTGGCACGTTTGGGCACGGCGGGCGACTGAAACAGGAAATACAGCGCATACAGCTGCTCCACCACCGGCCGCCCCAGCCGCAGCGCGAAACGGCGCAGCTTGCGCAAAAAGCCGTCCGGCTCGAAACGGCGGCGGCGGAATTCCGGCACGAAATCTTCGGGGCGGACAGGGTTGTCTTGATTCATAGCAAACTCCTTGCATTGGATAGGGCACAAATGGGCGCGGCAGCGGCAGGTTTCAAGTTTAATCTTCCGGCAATAGCAGCTGCGGGGTCATTGCGGCTTTCAGTTTGGCACAGAGCCTGCCGCCTTCATCAGCCTTCACGCCAAACCACCAAATGCCGGATTTTTTCACCGACCAATAATTACCCGCCCGCCAGCCGCCGTTGAGCAGATAGCTGCACAGCTGCCCCAGCCAGGGCTGGTGTCCTACCAATATTAAATAATCCGCTCCTTTGTGTTCGGCAATCAGCGCGGGCAGCTCTTCCACATGGTTAATCGGATTCAGCTCGGGTTTCACGGTATAGGGCAGGCCGAGCGCTTCGGCAGTTTGCCGGCTGCGCAGCGCCTGCGAAGCCCACACTTCCACCCGGTTGTTTAGATACGGGCGCAGCCACTGAGCCGCCGCATCGGCCTGCTGCCGACCTTTGTCGGTGAGGCCGCGTTCCAAATCGGGTACGCCATATTCGGCTTCGGCGTGCCGCCATAAAATCAGGTTCATCTTGCCTTCCTTATTCTCTGATACAATTCGCATCTTAATGCTTGGCAGCCTATGAGGCTACCTGAAAAGCATGGTTTCAATAACACAAACAAATGACAGCCTTTCCACACACCCTGCCGCCGCTTGTTTGGCAGCCCGATCCGCCCGCCGTTTCCGCTGCTTTGCGCCGCCTGATACAGGCAACCTCGCTCACCTTGGCCTTGCAGGCCACCGGCGCGGATTTCCGCGTTCAGGTAGCCTTTCAGGGCGAACGGGCGCAACTGTGGCCGGGCGAAGGGGTGGCCGGCAATGCGTTTCATGTGCGCCAGGTGTGGCTGCTGCTGGATGATACGCCGGTGGTGTGGGCGCGCAGCGTGTGCCCTTTAGCGGGGGCGTGGCCAAGCATCCTGGCTTGCGGCACGCAGCCTTTGGGCAAACGCCTGTTTGATGGCCGCCTGGCCGCTGAACGCAGCCCGCTCGCCTTCGCCGCCGTGCCGCCCGTGCAACAAGAACAAGCCGCCCGAGCCGTTTGCCTGCGCCGCTCGGCATTCGATTTGAACGGCGAAAAGATGGTGCTGACCGAAGGGTTTATGCCCGAGCTGGCGCGGTTTTTGGAAGAGTAGTTAGGATGAACTAAGGCAGCCGCTAAATGAAAAAAAGCTACCTCTATTTGCTGGCCATCATCGCCGTTAGCATCTTTTGGGGCGCATTGGCCTACCACTTTAATTTGTTTGCCTCGCTAAAATTCCGATATGTAACGCTGACGGATACTTATGCGTATGTATATAAGAGCGCTCGAGCTGGTAATATTTCTTTAGAGATAAATAACTATCCGAATGTAAATAATTATTCCATTCTTTGTATATACGCTAATAATAGCGAAGGTAGGAGTGCCTGTGATATTGTCGGATTACACAAAATCCAACGTGCCAAATTACTGGTGGCCTATTATGAGAAAAATGGCGTTGAGGATGTATCCGATACCTATTTGAAAGAGCTGGTGTATGAAGATGAAGATTCAAAAGGGGTAGGAAATGGAATATTCCACACTTTTAGTGTCTCAGATGAGCAGATAGAGCTTTCTAAAGAGGATCGGCTTGGGATAAAAAGGACTGTTCCGGTCTTGGTGATAATTACGGGGTGTTTATGGAGCATTCTATGGATTACTCTCCGGTTTTTTAAGAATAAATGATTATAAGTTTGTCCCTGCAGTGGCTTTTGGTTGCTCAATGTTTATTCTTTTCTGTTTCGGCTGAATCAAGCCTCAAATATGATTTTCCAGATGGCCTCTTTCGCAGCCGAAAGGCTACCTGCAAAGTTGCAGGCAAGTTTCCACTACTTACTCAGTCCTGCTTCTTCAGCTGGCCTTCCGATTGAATTTGTACGTTGTTTTATTAAACCTCCTATTTTCAGGTAGCCTCTCTCTCACGCCCAAAGGCTACCTGAAACCACACCCCGAGAACTCCCGTGCCTTTTCTTTCTTTCCTCTCCCCGAAGCAAGCCGAGCGTTTGGCCGTGTACCTGCAACTGATGCGCGCCGACAAGCCCATCGGCACGCTGCTTTTGCTGTGGCCCACGCTGTGGGCGCTGTGGATAGCTGCCGGTGGGCTGCCCGATTTCGGCATTCTGTTTGCCTTCGTGCTCGGCACTTTTCTGATGCGCAGTGCCGGCTGTGTAATTAATGATTTTGCCGATCGTAATTTCGACGGTGTGGTGGCGCGCACCAAAAGCCGCCCGTTTGCCACTGGCAAAGTGAGTACGCGCGAAGCGCTGCTCTTGCTGCTGGTTTTGTGTGCCGCCGCCTGCCTGTGCCTGCTGCCGCTGAATACGCTCACCAAGCTGATGAGCTTGCCCGCGCTGTTTCTGGCCTTGAGCTATCCTTTCACCAAACGTTTTTTCCCGCTGCCGCAGCTATATTTGGGGCTGGCTTTTTCCTTCGGTATTCCGATGGCCTTTGCCACCGTACAAAACCATGTGCCGCCGCTGGCCTGGCTGCTGTTTGCCGCCAATGCCTGCTGGACGCTGGCCTACGACACCATCTACGCCATGGCCGATAAGGAAGACGACCTGAAAATCGGTATTCAAACCTCGG
This sequence comes from Eikenella sp., assembly GCF_057315495.1. Taxonomy (NCBI): domain Bacteria; kingdom Pseudomonadati; phylum Pseudomonadota; class Betaproteobacteria; order Neisseriales; family Neisseriaceae; genus Eikenella; species Eikenella sp. The sequence goes on along the minus strand of NZ_DBHKXY010000019.1, from coordinate 65,811 downwards.
CCATCACCTTCGGCCGCCGCGACGCCGAAGCCGCCATGCTGTGCCACGCGCTGTTTGTGCTGCTGATGGCCGCCGCAGGCTGCGCCATTCACGCCCGCTGGCCGTATTGGCTCGCGCTGGTGTACGCGGTGTGGCACCAATGCGGCCAATACCGTGCCATCCGCAGCCGCAACCGGGAAGCCTGTTTTAAGGTATTCTTATCCAACAACCGCATCGGCTGGGCTTTATGGCTCGGTTTGCTGGCGCATTACAGCGGTGGCTGATTAGGCTACCTGAAAGCTGGCCGCCGGGCACAAAATTGCCCTTCGGCGGCGGCACAGGTACAATCCTATCCTTAATGAATTTTTACGCAAGAGAAGTAACCATGAGTCTGATCGGCAATATCCTGCCCGTATCGCATATTGTGCTGGATTTGGAAGTGAGCAGCAAAAAACGCCTGTTTGAAGAAGCCGGCCTGCTGCTGGAAAGCGAATCCGGCCTGAGCCGCGCCGCTGTGTTTGAATGCTTGTTTGCGCGCGAAAAGCTCGGCACCACCGCGCTGGGGCACGGCGTGGCCATCCCGCATGGCCGGCATGCCGAAGTGCAAGCGGCCACCGGCGCGTTTATCCGCCTGAAAGAAGCTGTGGATTTCGATGCGCCCGACGGCGAGCCGGTATCGCTGGTGTTTGTGCTGCTGGTGCCGGAAAACGCTTCCGGCGAGCATTTGGAAGTGCTCTCTGCCTTGGCCATCAAGCTTTCGGATAAAGCCGTGCGCGAGCAGCTTTTGGCTGCCGAAAACGCCGAAGCCGCCCACCGCATTCTCACCGCATAACCAACAGGACGCCTATGCCCAGCATCTCCGTGCGCAAGCTCTATCAAGACAACCAGGCCAAGCTGAGTTTGGCTTGGTCGGCCGGCACGGCGGGCGCAGACAACCGCATCAGCGTGGATGCCGACAAACCTGTGTTGGCGCTGGTGGGGCATTTGAATTTTATCCATCCCAACCAAGTGCAGGTGTTGGGCGTGGCCGAAGTGGCCTATTTGGATAAGATGGCCGCCGGGGAAGTGAAGGCGAGCCTGGACGAACTCTTCGATTTGAGCATTGCCCTGGTGATTGTGGCCAACGATCTGCCCGTGCCTTTCATGCTGCGCGATTATTGCCACACCCACAACGTGCCGCTGCTCACGTCCAAAACCGAAAGCCCGTTTTTGATGGACGTGCTGCGGATTTATTTGCAGCGCGTGCTGGCTGCCTCCACCGTGAAACACGGCGTGTTTTTGGACGTGTTTGAAATCGGCGTGCTGCTGATGGGCGAATCCGGTTTGGGCAAGAGCGAGCTGGCTTTGGAGCTGATTTCGCGCGGGCACGGTTTGGTAGCCGACGACGCGGTGGAGCTCTACCGCACCGGCCCGGAAACGCTGGAAGGCCGCTGCCCGGCCGTATTGCGCGATTTTCTCGAAGTGCGCGGCCTGGGCGTGCTCAATATCCGCACCATTTTCGGCGAAACCGCCGTGCTGCCCTCCAAGCAGCTCAAGCTCATCATCAACCTGACGCTGGCCGACGACAACTACATGAAAACGCTCGACCGCCTTTCCATCCAGAGCGAAACCGAAACCATCCTCAACGTGGCCGTACGCTCGGTTACGCTGCCGGTGGCCGTCGGCCGCAACCTCGCCGTGCTGGTGGAAGCAGCGGTGCGCAACTATATTCTGCAGGCGCGCGGTAAAGACAGTACCAAAGAATTTTTAGAACGCCATACCGCCATGCTGAGGGAAGACGAACGCAGCCATGAGGATAGTGCTGATTAGCGGGCTTACCGGCTCGGGAAAAACAGTTGCCTTAAAATTGCTCGGTGATATGGGCTTCACTTGCGTGGACAATATTCCGCCCGCGCTCCTGCCACAATTGGTGGCCCAATCTGCTGCCAGCCAAATCAGCAAGCTGGCCATCAGCCTCGATATCCGCCTGCCGTATCCCCAAGACACCATCCAAAACTGCCTGCGTGCCATCCGCCGCCAAGGCCACCCCCTGCGCCTGCTGTTTCTTGATGCCGACACCGCCACCCTCATCCGCCGGCTCGACCGCCACGGCCGCCGCCATCCCCTAGCCGCCACCACCCTTACCCTGGCCGAAAGCATAGCCGCCGAGCGGCAAATGCTCCAACCGTGGCAGAGTTTCGCCTTTTGCATCAACAACTCCCATGACAGCATCGGCGATTTAAAATTTCGCATTCAAGAGTGGCTCGCTCTCAGCCACGGCGGTTTGCAGGTGGTGATCGAATCATTCGGCTTCAAATACGGCGCGCCGCTGGATTTGGATTTCCTCTTCGACACCCGTGCCTTGCCCAACCCGTATTACGATGAAAACCTGCGCGAACTCACCGGCCGCGACGAAGCCGTGCGCGCCTATTTCGCCCAATTCAAAGTCGTGCAGCAGATGGTGGCCGACATCAGCGGCTACCTAAACCGCTGGTTGCCCGAATACGCCCGCCAAACCCGCGTGCACATGCTCGTGGTCGGCATCGGCTGCACCGGCGGTCAGCACCGCTCCGTATTCGTGGCCGAAGCCGTGGCCGAACGCCTGCGCGACTACCCCGTGTGGGTGCGCCATCGCCAGCTTCCTACCACCGCCGCCCACCGCGCGTGAGCGCCAAGCATATTTGCTTTGGTTGAAGCTTGAGTTTCAGGTAGCCCCAACACCAACAGGCTACCTGAAAACGAGGCCTCCGCAGGAGGACGAGTTTCTGCGGAGCTAAAACCAGACTTCCGCAGGAGGACAAGTTTCTGCGAAGCTAAAACCAGACTTCCGCAGGAAGGCAAGTTTCTGCGGAGCGGACCGAGACTTCCGAGGGAAGGCGAGTTTCTGCAGCGCTAAAAAGATCAGTTTCAACACTGCCAATCAGTACTCCTAACATTTTCAGGTAGCCTTTTCCTGCCAAAGGCTACCTGAAACCAATAGAAAGAAAACATCATGAGCATCCAATGGTTTCCCGGCCATATGCACAAAACCAAAAAAGCCCTCATCGAGCGGCTGAAAAGCACCGATATGGTCATCGAAATGCTGGATGCCCGCCTGCCTGCCTCCAGCCAGAACCCACTGCTTGCACAGCTTTCGCGTGGCAAGCCCAAGCTCTATTTACTAAACAAACAAGACCTTGCCGACCCCGAGCTCACCCAAGTGTGGCTGGCCGAACTGCAAAATCGCCCCAACACCAGCGCTCTGGCTCTTGATGCTTCCGAACGCCAAGCTGCGCAAAAAATCACCGCCGCCTGCCGTGCGCTGGTTCCGCAGCGGCAAGGCATCGACCGTCCCCTGCGCGTGCTCATCTGCGGCATTCCTAATGTGGGCAAGTCCACCCTGATCAACGGCATGATCGGCAAAAAATCTGCCAAAACCGGCAACGAGCCCGGCATCACCAAAACCGAACAACGCCTGTTGCTTGCCGACGACTTCTGGCTCTACGACACCCCCGGCATGCTTTGGCCGAAAATCATCGTTCCGCAAAGCGGCTACAACCTCGCCGCCAGCGGCGCAGTAGGCCGCAATGCGCTGGATGAAGAAACCGTTGCTCTCGAGCTGCTCAACTATCTGCGCCAACACTACCTGCCCCAACTGCAATCTCGCTACCAAGCCGACCCGGAAGAGAGCCAAAGCTGGCAAGACACCGACTGGCTCGAATGGATCGGCCGCCGGCGCGGCGCCCTGCTTGGCGGCGGCCGCATCAACTACCAAAAAGCCGCTGAAAACACCCTCACCGATTTCCGCGACGGCCAAATCGGCCGCATCACCCTCGAAACCCCCGAACAGTGGCAAATCTGGCTTGCTGCCGCCCGCGAAGAAGAAGCCCGCCTGCAAGCCAAACGTGCCGAGCGGCAGGCTGAACGGCGTAAGGGGAAATAGGCGATATATACCAAAAGGCTACCTGAAAGCAGTTTGTATGCTTTCAGGTAGCCTTTATTTTCTTCCGTTTACAGTTTTACCATGTTGTTACAGAATCTTAAACAACCTTGCCAGCAACACATCTTGCAGCACCTGCTGCGTTTCCTCCTGTCGCAGCAGGCATGAGAGAGGCAAATCGAGTTCCACTCCTGAAACGGCTTGGCGCAAGCTGGATAAAGCCTTCATACGGTTTTTTTGTTCAAACATATCTTCCATATCGGGTTTGACGCGGAAATGCCAAAATGGCTCAAACTTCATGTGGTAAAGCGGCATGCCGAATTTTTCCTGATGATAGTCGTTTGCTACCCACCGTTGCCATTGCCGCCGAAACACCATCTGCCATTCAATTAATAATTCGTCAGAAAAGTTAATCTGTTCTGTTTTCAGGCTACCGGAAGCATATAGGAGGCACAGGCTGTACAGCAAAATAAATTTGTGTGGTGAGTGATTTTGTGCATAAGTAAAACTGGTATGCAATCCTCGGAATTGCTCTACATATTTCAACAACACCGGTAAATTCGTCATACCGAGTCCTCCTGCAAACCCCGCAATATCTCCGGCGCATCCCAATCCAAAGCCCGACAGTATTCGATAAATTCAAATATATCCATCCGCCTGTCACCTGTTTCCACTTTCCCCACGAATGAATGCACCACATCCATCCGCTCCGCCAACGCACGTTGCGACAACCCCAAATCCAAGCGCCGCCGGATAAGGAGCTGTCGCAATTTCGCATGTTCCTTGGAGTGAACCGACAGCCGGATGTTCTTCATTGCACCGATTTTAGGTACAATCACGAATGCACCTGTTTTCGGTGCAAATGAGAAAATGTATGAAAGTTATCCCCATAAACAAAGCCAATCCGTTTGAGGATATACGCCAAAACATCGCTGAAGAATATTTGAGCGAAACACAGCACTACCCTTGGATTGTTACCTTTTCAGGCGGCAAGGACAGCACCCTTGTCGCCCATTTGGTGTTTGACATGCTGCTTTCGCTGCCACCGATGCTGCGGACGCGGCAGGTGTTCTTCGTTTCCAACGACACGCTGGTGGAAAGCCCGCTGGTAGTGAAACACATGCGCCAATCTTTGGCAGAAATTCTGCGTGCCGCCGAAATTTTCAGGCTGCCCGTCAGCGGCGAAATCACCGTGCCGAAATTGCAGGACACCTTTTGGACGCTACTCATCGGCAAAGGCTACCCCACGCCCAACCGCTCAATGCGCTGGTGCACCGACCGCCTGAAAATCCAGCCTACTAGTGGCTACATCCTGCAAAAAGTAAACGAAAACGGCAAAGCCATCATCGTGCTGGGCGTGCGCAAAGACGAATCCGCCACCCGCAAGGCCAGTATCGAAAGCCACCAAAATCTAGAAAACAGCAATCTGACCCCGCACGGCGATCTGAAAAACGCGTTGGTGTACCGACCGATTGCCGATTTGAGTACCGACGACGTGTGGGAATTTCTTGCTACCAACGACCCACCCTGGGGCGGCACACACAACGATTTAATCAAGCTATACCGAGAAGCTGCCGGCGGCGAATGTCCGATTGTGCTAATGAAGACGGAAACACGGGAACAGGTGGCTGATTTGCTGCTGTGGAGTGATGCAAACGCCAGAAATCTAATGGAGAAAATTGCCTTCGAACATGGTGTATCGCCCGATGCGCTGGCCGATTTGGCAGCATGGGAGCGTGAACAACAGGAACGGATCCGCAAACGTGGCATGACCGAAGTATTCGATGAAGTTTTTGAAAACAGGAAATATTGGGGCTGAATATGTGGATACATTCAATCAGACTGCTTAATTTCAAATCCTACAAAGAAGCGGCCTTTTCCTTTCCAGAACCGAAAAACGGGCAGAACATCGTTTTAATCGGCGCGATGAACGGACATGGCAAAACCACTTTGCTAGAAGCGGTTTACCTGTGCCTGTATGACACGGATGCGGTCAGCCATTTGCAGCGGGCAGGCTTGAACAGCAAAGATGTCAATTACCCGAATTTCCTGCAGGCCGCGCTACACCACAAAGCCGCGCAGCAATACGGCCGATACCGCATCGAGTTAGAAATCGAAATCCGCCAACGGAGGCAGGGTAAGGTTTGCGGTCTGAAAATCCGCCGAAAATGGCATTTCAACGAGAAAAGGCAGTTTGAACGCGAAAACACCGAAACGCGGGCGGATGTGCTGATTGATGACTGCTATCTGCCCGTCGATTTAGCCGAATTGGACAAATATCTCAATACCTACGCTCTGCCGTTCGATTATGCGCCGTTTTTCTTTTTTGACGGCGAAAAAATCGTACAGGCTGCCGAACGCAGTGGCACAGGCATGTGGCTCAACACGGCCCTGAAAGGTCTGCTGGGAGTAACTCTGCTGACACGGCTTGCAGGTAGCCTTGGCGATTACCGCAGACGCTGCATTTCCGAAAATGCAGGTCAAAAAATGCAGGAAGATTTGGAAAGAGCCGAAAACGCACTGGCATCTGCCCAAGCCCAATACGATGTGTTTCGTGAGGAGTGGGAAAAAATGCAACAGGAATGGGCACATTGGGATGAGGAACGAAGTAGGCTGCAACAGCAGCTAGGTGGTGGTAGCGACATTCGGACTTCGCAGGATTTGCTGAAGCAGCGTGAACGGCTGGAAAAGGAAATGGACGACTTCAATGCGAAGGTCAAAGCGGCGGTTAAAGCCATGCCTCTGTCCTTCCTACCATCAGACAGTCTGAACGCGCTAAAAAGCAAACTCGAACGCGAAGCAAACCGCCTGCATCACGAAGCCGGCAGAGAGCAGATTGCGGGACGAGTGAATGATTTTTGGAGTGCGTTTGTCGGTAGTGGCAAAGTCAAAGAAGTATTGGGGCGTTCGGCCGGTGCTATTTTGGAAGATCCGCTGATGAAGGAAGCGGTGGCTGAATGCTGGAACGAATTGTTTTACCCGCTGCCTGACAATTGTGCCGAAATCATTGAGCACAACTATCTCTCGAAAAACGCCCATGCTGAAATCCAAAGTGAAATTAGCCGCCTGCAAGGCATGCCGCAAGGCAAAATAGGCAGCCTGCTGGCCGACATCGAACAGCGCCGGCGCGAACAAAAACAAGTTTTGGAAGATTTGGAGCTGCTCAAAGGCAGCAACAAAGACGAATTAGTAGAACAACTCAAACAGGCGAACAAGCAGGCCGATATTCTGAAAGAACGTTCGGGCAGCCTGAAAAGCAACGTGTTGCAAAAAGAAAAAGAATGCCAGCGCAGGAAGGATGAAGTCAGCAAACTGCAAGACAAAATCAGCGACAGCAACCCGCTGATGGTGAAGTCACGCCGTGCGGGGCAGGTGGAAAAAGTCATTGCCGCATTGACCGATGCGCTGACGCGGCAGAAGGCGGACGAAATCGGTGAAACCGCTACCCGCATCAACCGCGCCATTTCGCATGATGAGCGCATCCACAAAATCAGCATCGAAGCAGACGGCAGGATGGGCTTGTACGGCAGTAGCGGTAGGGAAGCACAGGTGGATTTGTCGGCCGGACAAATGCAGATCCTGATTATGTCACTGGTATCGGCATTGGCGGAAGTTACCCGCTATCCCGCCCCCTTCGTCATCGATACCCCGCTGGCACGTTTGGACGAAGGCCACCGCGAAGGTTTATTCAGACATTGGAGTGGGCTGGAACAGCAGGTGATTTTGCTGTCACAGGATACCGAAATCACACCCGAAGTGTACCGCCGTCTCGACCCGCATATCGGCCGCACATATCTGGTGGAAGCCGAATCGCTGGACAGCGCAGGCGCATGTTCGCGCGTAACCGCTGATGTTTATTTCCAATAATTAAAGGAACAACATGTATCTACTGCCAGACAACCGCCAGTGGGATTCCGATTATTTCCACGCCCTGATTAGCGACAAACACATTATTTCCAGCAGTGAAGCTAAAGCCATACGTGAAAAACTCACCCACGCGGGTGCGCTGCCGCATCTGGACAACAACTACGACTGGGCGACACTCTGTATCGGCTATTGCTTTGCCAAAGGCTGGGCGCAGCGGCCTGAAAAATTGACTGCTGCCCCCGATACCAAAGGCATTGATATCCCGTCTTTCCAAACCTGCTTTCAAGACTATTCGCGGCTGTGGCTTGCCCTACTGAGCGAGACCCTGTTCCACATCAGACAGGGTAAACCGGCGGGAAAAGATGATTTGTACAAATTGATTGCCGACCTGTGGCATACCGGCGCGCTTGGTTTGCATGCGTTTTGGGAACGTTGCAGACAATTCAAACCTGATGACGATTTGGCGCAACGGCAGGCCTTTTTGAACGAATTGGCCGAATTGGCAGTTAAAAACAGCGGAGGACGGCAAAGCATGGGGAAAAATTCTTTTTCAGACAGCCTTCACGCGGAAAATGCCGAGACACCCGATGCAGCCTGCACCAAACTCAAAACCGCACTGGACAAAACAGTTGGGAAAGGCGGTACGATACAGCCAGAATACGGCGGCGTGCGCTACGACTGCTTGCGCGTACAGTTCGACTGCTATGTGGATTTGGACAAATACCATAGCCAGATTTGCTCCGAATTAGGCATCGGTGATGACGAAATGCGCTGCGGGCGCATACGCGGCGAAGCCAACACCTGGCACATCAACATCCTGCGCCCGCAAGACACTTGGCGGCAATACGGGCAAAGTGAGTTTCAGACGGCCTTGCAGCAATACCGCGCATCGGCACGGCAGTTCAAACTGCCCGTGTGTATCGGCTTGGACGAACGCGGCGAACCTGTGTTTGACGACTTAACCGCTGCTGTACACAGTTTTGTTGCCGGAAAAACTGGATCGGGCAAATCCGTTTTTGTTCACAGTCTGCTGCATAGCCTCTTGCAACTGAACAGCAAGGAGCAAGTGGAAGTCGTCATTCTCGACCCGAAAAAGACCGAATATCAAACCTTTTTGCAGAATTATCCCGATTATATCCGCGAAGGGAGAATTATCACCGACAGTTCGGAGATGGATGAAATCCTGTATGAGCTTGCAGGCGAAGTAGAAAGGCGGAACGAGCTGTTACAGTTGGAAGGAAAACGCAATATTGCCGAATTACCTGAAGGCATGGTATTGCCGCGTTATATTGTCGCCGTGGTGGATGAAGTGGCCAACTTGCTAAGTAAAAACAAAGAAGTAGAAGACCTGCTTTGCCAGCTTGCCGAAAAAGCCCGTTCTGCAGGTATTTTCTTGTTGTTGTCCACACAAACACCTAACAGCGAAAGCTTCTCCCAACGTCTGCGCGCCAACATTCCCACCCGCATCGCATTTAGCGTGGTTAATGCTAGGGCATCGGAAATCGTGCTGGGTGAAGGCGGTTTGGGAGCGGAAAAACTTGTGGGCAGCGGCGACCACCTGGTTAAATGGAACGGCGGCGCAGCAAGGTTTTTGCATGGATATAACGTGTAGTAAAGAGGTATTAAAAGGCTACCTGAAAGCATACAAACTGCTTTTTAGGTAGCCTTTGTTTTGGTCGTGTCAGGGTTATTTCACCAGCTTCAGGCCTTTGTGTTTGCCGGCGGGTTTGCTGTCTTTGCCGCTGTTGCCCGCTTCGGGTTGGGGCGGGGTACTGGGTTCGTAGGGCGTGATGTCGAAGTTCATACCTTCGCCGGTTTCGCGGGCATAGATGGCGCCGATGTGGCCGACCGGAATCCAAATCTCGTGCGCCACCCCGCCGAAGCGGGCAGTGAAGCTGACCCAGTCGTTATCGATGTGCAGGCCGGCGCAGGCGGTGGCGCCGATGTTGAGGATGATTTGGTTGTCTTTCACAAACTGCATGGGCACGCGGGTGTGCTCGTTTACCCAGACTTGGATGTAGGGTGTGTGGCCTTGGTCGCTGCACCATTCGTGCAGGGCGCGGACGAGGTAGGGTTTGAGGGTGGGGTTCATGGGCAAGATTCCTGTGTGGCGAAAGGCTACCTGAAAAACATATCGCTAAAATACTTCACTTCCTACGGCGTTGGATAGCCGCCTGGAATGAAAAATCATGATTTCAGCTAAAAGCCGCTTGTTTAGACAACGCGGAAGCGGTTTCCAAACAAACGGCCTATATGCTTAGCGGCGCATGGCTTTTTCGGCGGCGGTGAGCGCGGCGATAAAGGATTCGCGTTGGAAAATGCGCTCGGCGTATTTCAGGATGGGCGCGGCGGATTTGCCCAGTTTGATGCCGTAGTGGTCGAGCCGCCATAGGAGGGGAGCGATGGCGACGTCGATCATGGAGAAGTCGTCACCCAGCACGTATTTATTTTTAGAGAAGGCGGGAGCGAGCAGGGTGAGGCCTTGGCTGATGGCTTCGCGCGCTTTGGCCTGCTCTTTGGCCGATGTATCGGGGCTTTCGAGTTTTTGCACGTGGCTGAACAGTTCTTTTTCCATGCGGAACAAAACCAAACGGCCGCGACCGCGCATCACGGGGTCGCCGGGCATAAGCTGCGGATGGGGGAAGCGTTCGTCGATGTATTCGTTGATGATGTTGGATTCAAACAAGATGAGGTCGCGCTCAACCAATACGGGTACTTGGTTGTAGGGGTTCATCACGGAGAGATCTTCGGGTTTGTTGAAGATATCTACATCTTTGATTTCGAAATCCATGCCTTTTTCGTATAGCACGAAGCGGCAGCGGTGGCTGAAGGGGCAGGTAATGCCTGAGTATAAAACCATCATAACTGTATTCTCCCTAAACGGTGTTGCCGGCTTGGCAAGACTGCCGGCGTATGCTAGCCGCGTATTATAGCCTGCCGGCGGTTTTATGGCTAGAAAATCGATGTAACTTGATGATGTTTATGTAATTAATTTAAATTTGAGATGAGAGTAAAGGCTGCCTGAAAAAGCAATATTTCAGGTAGCCTTTGCTTATGGCTTTAAATATCCAGCTCGGCTTTGTCGCCTTCGGCTTCCATCCAGCTGCGGCGCTGGGCGGATTCGCCTTTGCCCATGAGCTTCACAAATACGTTGTGGGTGGGCTCGCTGCTGTGTTCGGGGATATGCACGCGCAGCAGGCGGCGGGTGTCGGGGTGCATGGTGGTGTCTTTGAGCTGGTCGGGATTCATTTCACCGAGGCCTTTGAAGCGGCTGATGGAATATTGGTTTTCGCGCAGGCCTTCTTTGCGCAGTTTTTCCAGAATGCCTTCGAGCTCGGCTTGGTCGAGGGCGTAGAATTTGCGCGCAGTTTTTTTTCTGCCTTGGGCGGCTACGTCCACACGGAACAGCGGCGGCTGGGCAACGTAGATGTGGCCGCGGCGGATGAGCTCGGGGAAGTGGCGGTAAAACAGGGTGAGCAGCAACACTTGGATATGCGAGCCGTCGACGTCGGCATCGGAGAGGATGGCGATTTTGCCGTAGCGCAGGCCGGAGAGGTCGGGGCTGTCGCCTTCGCCGTGCGGGTCTACGCCGATGGCCACGGAAATATCGTGGATTTCGGTGTTGGCGAAGAGTTGGTCGCGGTGCACTTCGAAGCTGTTGAGCACTTTGCCGCGCAGAGGCAGGATGGCTTGGGTGTTGCGGTCGCGGGCGAGTTTGGCAGAGCCGCCGGCGGAATCGCCTTCCACCAGGAACAGCTCGTTTTCGCGGATGTCTTCGCTTTCGCAGTCGGTGAGCTTGCCGGGCAGCACGGAAATGCCGCTGCCTTTGCGTTTTTCGATTTTTTTCACCGAGCGCATGCGCTCTTGGGCCTGTTTGATGGCGAGCTCGGCAATTTTCTTGCCGGCTTCGAGGTTTTGGTTGAGCCACAATTCGACGTGGTCGCCGGCGAGGGCGGCCACGAGTTTGAGCGCGTCGCGGTTGGTGAGTTTGTCTTTGGTTTGACCTTGGAATTGCGGATCGAGCATGCGCACGGACAGCACGAAGGCGACGCGGTTGAATACGTCGTCGCTTTGGACTTTCACGCCGCGCGGCAAGAGGTTGTGGTGGGTGATGAAGTTGGATACGGCGTTGAACAGGGCTTGTTTGAGCCCGGCTTCGTGGGTGCCGCCGGCGGGGGTGGGGATGAGGTTGACATAGCTCTCGGTGGTAATGCGGCCTTCTTCCAGCCAGGTGAGGGCACAGGATACGCCTTCGCCGTCGGCAAAATCACCATGATGGCTACCTGAAACGTGGTTTTGCAGCGTAAGCAGGGGCAGGGTGTTTTCCTGCTCGGCCAGCAGGGTTTTCAGGTAGCCTTCCAAACCGTCGGGGTAGTGCCAGGTTTGGGTTTCGGGCAGGCCGTTGTGCCAGCGGGTGAGGGAAACGGTTACGCCGGGCATCAGTACGGCTTTGGCCCGCAGCAGGCGTTCGATTTCGGCGATGTCGTAGTTGGGGCTTTCGAAGTAGCGGGTATCGGGCCAGATGCGCAGGGTGGTGCCGCTGTCTTTGGCTGGGCATTTGCCGGTTTCGGCTAAAGGCTCGACCACGTCGCCGCCGGCGAAGGCGATGCGGTATTCGCGCCCTTCGCGGCGCACGGCCACTTCGAGGCGGCGGGAGAGGGCGTTGGTTACGGATACGCCCACGCCGTGCAGGCCGCCGGAGAAGGCATAAGCGCCGTCGCCGCTGGTTTTGTTGAATTTGCCGCCGGCATGCAGGCGGGTGAACACCAGCTCGACCACGGGCACATTTTCTTCTGGATGCAGGCCCACGGGAATGCCGCGCCCGTTGTCGGATACGGAAAGCGAACCGTCTTCGTGAATTTCCACATTGATGCGGCTGGCGAAGCCGCCGAGGGCTTCGTCGGCAGCGTTGTCGATGGCTTCCTGGCAGATGTGGGTGGGGCTGTCGGTGCGGGTGTACATGCCGGGGCGTTCTTTTACCGGCTCCAGGCCTTTGAGGACTTTGATGCTGCTTTCTGAGTATTGCTTGGTCATGGGTGTGTTCACGTTTCAATTAGGCTTATAGCTGAAGCAATTATTTTTTCCTACCAGGCGGCGAGCCGCAGACAGTACAGAGTAGTACGGCAAGGCGAGCCAACGCGGTAGGAAGGAATAAGTGCTGCAGCTATATTTTAACATATTGGGATTGGTGCTTTATGGCTATCCAAGCTTTGCCTGGTCTACAAGAAACAGGCTACCTGAAAGTGAGTGGAACAAAATTTCAGGTAGCCTGTGTTGGGAATGGGGCTGGGCTTTAGCCTGCTTCGACATCTTGCTACAAAGCAGCGAGTAGTTCGGCTTGGCTGCATACGGCAGTGCCGAGTTTGGCTACCACCACGCCGGCAGCGGCGTTGGCGATGTGCATGGCTTGGCGCAAGTTTAGTTTGGCGGCCAGGCCGAGGCCTACGGTGGCGATGACGGTGTCTCCCGCGCCGGATACATCGAATACTTCCTGCGCGCGGGTGGGCTGGTGGCTGATGTGCTCCGCCTCATACAGGCTCATGCCTTCTTCGCTGCGGGTGAGCAGGATGGCGTTTAATTGCAGGTGGCGGCGCAGGGCTTCGGCTTTTTCGGTGAGCTCGGCTTCGTTACTCCACGAGCCGACCACTTGGCGCAGTTCGTTGCGGTTGGGAGTGATGAGGCTGGCGCCGGCGTATTTTTCGTAGTCGTCGCCTTTGGGATCGATTAACACAGGTTTGTTGTGCTCGCGGGCGAAATCAATCATATCGGCTACCTGAAACAGGCAGCCTTTGCGGTAGTCGGAAAGGATAACCGCATCGTAGTCCGGCAGCAGACTGCGGAAACGGCGGTTGAGCCGATCCAGCACGTCTTGGCTGGGCTTCTCTTCAAAATCAATGCGCAAAAGCTGCTGATTGCGCGAGAGCACACGCAGTTTCACGGTGGTGTCGATGGTTTCATCGTGCTCTAAAAAGGTTTGCACACCATTGCTTTGGATGATTTTTTCCAGTTCGTTGGCGGCTTCGTCTTGGCCGACCACCGACAACAGGGCAGCCTGGCCGCCTAGGGCTGCGATGTTGCGCGCCACGTTGCCGGCGCCGCCGGCGCGCTGGTCCATGCGTTCGATTTTGGCCACAGGCACAGGGGCTTCGGGGGAAATACGCTCCACTTCGCCAAACCAGTAGCGGTCGAGCATGGTGTCGCCCACCACCAGCACGCGGGCGGATTGGAACTGTTGGGGGAGTGTGGTGAGAGGGGGATTCATGGCTGATCTCCGATATCAATTAAGAGGGATAGGGGTTATTGCGCAAGTATTTGAAGCAGTTGTTTAGCTTCACATGAGAAATATATGACTGTAATAGACTGCCTTGAGAGCCACAACGGAGGTTAGGCAGGCCGCAAAATAAATTCAGCGGCGGCATGCACGTGGATTTCCGTAGTGTCGAACAGTGGCGCGGCTGTATCTTCTGGGCGTACCAGCAGGCCGATTTCGGTGCAGCCGAGAATGATGCCCTGCGCGCCTTGGGCGGCCAGCCGTTCGATGGTTTGCACATAGAAACGGCGGCTGTTTTCGGTAAAGTTGCCCACGCAGAGCTCTTCGAAAATGATGCGGTGGATTTCAGCCTGCATGCCTTCATCCGGCACGATGGCTTGGATGCCGCGTTCGGCCAGACCCTCGCGGTAGAACTCGTCCTGCATGGTAAAGCGTGTGCCGAGCAGGCCGACGGTGCGGATGCCTCGTGCGCGGATGCGTTCGGCCACGCTGTCTAAAATATGCAGAAAGGGTACGCCGATGGCGGCCTGTATCGGGGCGGCAACTTTGTGCATGGTGTTGGTGGCCAGGAGGGCGGCGTCTGCGCCGGCCTGCTCCAGAGTACGAGCGGCTTGGGCGAGGATTTCGCCGGCTTTGTGCCAATCGCCGCGCTGCTGGCAATCCACGATTTCTTGAAATTCAACGCTGGCAAGCAGGATGGGCGCGCTGTGGTTGCCGCCTTTTTGCCGGTTGATGAGGCGGTTGATTTGAGTGTAGTAGGCGGCGGTACTTTCGGGTGACATGCCGCCGATGATGCCGAGTGTGTTCATGCGGTCTTTCTTTCGGATGGGTTTCAGGTAGCCTGCGGGCAGTATGGGCTACCTGAAAAATCAGCGGCGGTGCCGCCGCACGAAATCCAATTCGTTTTTGGCGGCCTGATCGTTCGGATTCAGCCGCAGGGCTTGCAGGTAGTATTGCTCGGCGGCCTGCCATTGGCCGCGCTCTACGGCGGCATAGCCTTGCCCACGTAGCGCCACGCCTTGGAAAAAGACAGATTGCGCCCGGTCGGGCAGAGTTTTGGCGGCTTCGGTTAGCCGGTTGAAGATTCTGCCACTGGTTGCAAAATCTTTTTGCCCGTTGGCCACTTGGCCGTGTTCGCTTCGTTTTGTGCCTTTTTATTGGCCGGTACATTCATGCGCACCACTTCGGAACGCGATTCGGCAAAAGCAGCCTACACGGGCAGCAGAGCCAGCAACATGATGGCAGACAAAGATTTTCTCATAGATTATTCCTTAAATAATTATGGGGCTTAGGAAGCAAAATCACTCAATATGGTGATAAGCTTCTGAAATGAATTTAAAAAACAAGTACCAAAAGTTCAGTAAAATTACCGAGCCCAAATTTCGCCAGCTCCTGCGGCTGTTTGCTTTGGATTTGACTGCCTCCGATACCGCAAAACTGACGGGTGTCAGCATCAGAAGTGTCAACAGCCTGTACCTGAAATTGCGCCGGCGTTTGGCTGACGAATGCGGGAGGCAGGCACCTTTATACGGCATTGTAGAATTGGACGAATCCTATTTCGGTGCCAAACGTATCAGGGGCAAACGCGGGCGCGGTGCGGGTGGGAAAACCATCGTTTTCGGCATTTTGAAACGTGGGGACAAGGTTTATACCGGGATTGTTCCCGATATTTCCAAAGCAACGCTGCAAAAGGTCATTAGAGGCCGTGTCGGTATCGGGAGTGTCATCAATACCGACGGTTGGCGCGGTTATCGGGGATTGGTCGATATGGGTTTTGCCAAACATTTCAGGGTACATCATGGTGACAATGAGTTTGTTCGCGGTACGCGGCATATTAACGGTATTGAATCTTTTTGGAGCTGCGCCAAGCATCGCCTGGTGCAATTTGACGGGGTGCCGAAACATACGTTTTACCTGCATTTAAAAGAAACCGGGTTCCGCTTCAATCACAGGCATAATGATTTATACAAAATACTGCTGAGAATGTTGCGTGAAAATCCTTTAAAATAAATTTTGCTTCCTAAGCCCCATAATTATTTATCGGATTGATGTGCAGGCTGCCTGCAAAACTGCCACAGCCAAAATAGCACGGGCAGATGTGCCAAAAATACCGCCAGCAACGGCAGCGGATAACCCGAACTCGCCGCCGCCCACAGGCTACCGTCCAGCGAAACCAAAGCGCAAGCTGCCAGCAAAACCGCCAAATTCAACACATACGCCGCCGCTGCAACGGGGCGAGGGAAAAGCTGCATGAACACGGCAAAGGCAAACCCCATGAGCGCCGACGCCAGCAAATGCACATCATCGCTGCCGGACGACTGCGGATAAACCCAAGCGCCGTCCGCCGCACGCAAAATTGGCAGCGCGCCCGGCATTTGCCGCAGGCAAACTCCCACCGCCACATTGGCAAGCGCGCAGAAAAAAAAGGATTTTTTCATGTTCATGCTCCTTTATTTCTTCTGCACCAGCTTCCAGGCATTTACGCCGAACAGCAGCGCCATCAGCAGTACGACTTCTTTCAGCAAGCCCATTTTCCAGCCAGGACGGACATTCAAATACACCGAGATATAGCCTAACACCAATACCGGCAGCGTGCCGAAAAAGCAGAGATACAGCGTGCGCAAAAATGTGCCTGAAAACGATGTGTACAGAAGCAAAGTTGTGCCGATACCGCCGATTAAGGCGCGCAAAAACAATACGCCGAATGTTAATCCAAACAATTTTGCCGTTTCCTGCAGGATTTAGTCTCCCATCGTGGCCAGGAGTTCGGCCTGGTGTTCGGCAATCAGGGCGTTGGTGATTTCTTCCATATCGCCGTCCATCACGAAGTCGAGCTTGTGCAGGGTGAGGTTGATGCGGTGGTCGGTAACGCGGCCTTGCGGGTAGTTGTAGGTGCGGATGCGTTCGCTGCGGTCGCCGCTGCCGATGAGTGATTTGCGTTCGGCAGCTTCTTTGGCCTGGGCTTCGCGTTTTTGTTTGTCGTTCAGGCGGGCGGCGAGCACTTTCATGGCTTGGGCTTTATTGGCGTGCTGGCTGCGTCCGTCTTGGCATTCTACTACCATGCCGGTGGGCAGGTGGGTGATGCGGATGGCGGAGTCGGTTTTGTTGATGTGCTGGCCGCCGGCGCCGGATGCGCGGAAGGTGTCGATGCGCAGTTCGGCGGGGTTGAGCTGGATTTCTTCGAGCTCGTCGGCTTCGGGCATCACGGCCACGGTGCAGGCGGAGGTGTGGATGCGGCCTTGGCTTTCGGTGGCGGGCACGCGTTGCACGCGGTGGCCGCCGCTTTCAAATTTGAGCCGGCCGTAGGCGCCGATGCCGGCAATACGGGCGATGACTTCTTTGTAGCCGCCCAAATCGCTTTCGTTGGCGGAAACGATTTCGACCTGCCAGCGGTTGCGCTCGGCATAACGGGTGTACATGCGCAGCAAATCGGCGGCAAACAGGGCGGCTTCGTCGCCGCCGGTGCCGGCGCGGACTTCGAGGAAGATATTTTTGCCGTCGTCTTCGTCTTTGGGCAACAGGAGTTTTTGCAGCTCGGTATCCAGCGTTTCGATTTTGGCTTTGGCGGCTTCGATTTCTTCGGCGGCGAAGTCTTTCATTTCGGGGTCGGCCAGCATGTCTTCGGCGTCGGCAAGGTCGCTTTCGGCTTGGCGGTATTGGCGGTAGGTTTCCACTACGGGGGTGAGCTCGGCGTGCTCTTGGTTGAGCTGGCGGAAGCGGTTGATGTCGGCGGTGGCCTCGGGGGTGCTGAGCAGGGCGGTTACTTCTTCGAGCCGCTCGGAGAGGGATTGGAGTTTGTCGAGAACGGAGGGTTTCATGTGGGCTCTTTCAAACAATTTTCAGGTAGCCTCAAACGATAGGGGCTACCTGAAAAGGATTATAGCAAATGCGGCCGGGTTTGCCGCCGTGCCTACATGCGGCTGAGTTCGCGCTGCAGGGCTTGGATGTTTTGCTGGCGGTCGAGCACGTCGCTTTGCAGGCTGCTCACGCGGGCTTGGTGGGCCTGGTAGGCTGCGCCGTCGCCTTTGGGCATGGTGCGGCTTTCGGTGAGGGCTCTTTGCGCGGTGGCCAGGGCACGGCGCTCGTTGGCCAGCTCTTGCTCGAGAATCATGCGCCGGCCGCTGTTGGTACGGCCGGAAGGGGCGGCTGCGGCCACGGGCTGCGGGGCGGGCGCATGATATACGGCGGCTTGCTGGCTGCCGGCGGCAGCGGCGCGCTGCGGAGCAGGTGCGGCGGCTACGGGCGCAGGAGCAGGGCGCGGTCGGGCGGCGCTATAGCGGCCGATGGTGGGCAGGTCGGCACGTTGGCAGCCGGGGCCTGGTTTGCTGCTGTAGCTGCCGTTGCCGCAGGAATAAACGGGGCCGGCAGCTGCGCTGAGGCAGCTTAGGGCGAAAATGGCAAGTAATGTAGTTTTCTGCATTTTATTTTCCCTTTTCTAATGTTTGCTGGCCGAATTCCTGTTCGACAGCCTGATACACGGCTTCGAGCTGTTCTTGCAGGGCGAGCCAGTCTTCTTCTATTTGTGCTAATTGTACTTTGACTTCGGCTGTTTTGGCTAAGTATTGGTGCAATTTGGCTTTATTGTGTTCCTTATATGCTTCTTCATCGGCGAGGAAGGCTTCGCATTCGGCTTGCTCGGCGCTGAGTTTGGCCATGAGCTGTTCGGCTTTCTCGATTTTCTGCTGAATGGGTTTGCCGCGCCGGGCGCGTTGCTGGCGGATTTGGGCGGCGAGGCGTTTTTCGTCTTTGCGGTTTTGGCCGGCGGCAGAAGGAGGCGGGGCGGCTTCCGGGTTGCTTTGGGCCAGGCGCAGGCGGCGGTAGTCGTTGAGGTCGCCTTCGAAAGTTTTCAGGTAGCCTTGGTCGATGAGCAGGAAGCTGTCGGTAGTGGCTTCGAGCAGGCTTCTGTCGTGGGAAACGACGATGAGCGCGCCTTGGAAGCTTTGCAGGGCCACGGTGAGGGCGTGGCGCATATCGAGGTCGAGATGGTTGGTGGGCTCGTCGAGCAGGAGCAGGTTGGGTTGCTGCCATACGATAACGGCCAGCGCGAGGCGGGCTTTTTCGCCGCCGGAAAAGCCGGTGATGGGCTGGATGGCCATATCGCCGGCGAAGTCGAAGCCGCCGAGGAAGTTGCGGATGTCTTGCTCTTTGGCTTCGGGGCTGAGGCGCTGAATGTGCCAGAGCGGGCTTTGGTCGGCACGCAAGGTGTCGAGCTGGTGTTGGGCGAAATAGCCGATTTTGAGTTTGTCGGCACGGATAATTTGGCCGCTTTGGGGCTCCAGGCTACCTGAAAGGGCTTTAATCAAGGTGGATTTGCCACTGCCGTTTACGCCGAGCAGGCCGAGACGGGCGCCGCTTTCGAGCGAGAGGGTGATTTGGTGCAGAACGGTTTGCCCGCCGTAGCCGAGGTCGACTTGTTCGAGCTTAAGCAGAGGATTGGGCAGGTGTTCGGGCGGGGGAAAGGAGAAGCTGAAGCTGCTGTCGAGGTGGGCGGGGGCAACCAGCTCGAGTTTGGCTAGGGCTTTTACGCGGCTTTGGGCTTGTTTGGCCTTGGTGGCTTTGGCTTTGAAGCGGTCGATAAAGGATTGGAGGTGCTGGATGTGCGCCTGCTGTTTAACGTAGGCGGTCTGCTGGTTGGCAAGGCGTTGGGCGCGTTGTTGCTGGTAGAAGTCGTAGTTGCCGCTGTAGCTGTGCAGCTGGCGTTGGGCGAGCTCGATGGTGTGGTTGGTGGCGGCGTTGAGGAAGTCGCGGTCGTGGGAGATGATGATTTGGGTGCAGGGCAGGGCGGAGAGGTAGCTTTCCAGCCACAATACGGTTTCGAGGTCGAGGTGGTTGGTGGGTTCGTCGAGCAGGAGCAGGTCGGCGCGGCACATGAGGGCTTGGGCAAGGTTGAGGCGCATGCGCCAGCCGCCGGAAAAGGCTTTGACGGGGCGGCTGTGTTCGGATTGGCTAAAGCCCAGACCGTTCAATAGCTTGGCTGCACGGGCAGGGGCGCTGTAGGCGCCAATTTCTTCAAGCTTGGCGTGACATTCGGCAATGGCGTGCCCGTCGTTTTGCGCTTCGGCTTGCTTGAGGGCTACCTGAAAAGTTTGCAGCTCGGCATCGCCTTGCAACACATAATCCAGTGCGCTGATTTCCAGAGCGGGGGTTTCTTGCGCTACGGCGGCGAGTTTCCAATGTGGGGGCAGGTAGATGTCGCCGGCGTCGGCACCGATTTCGCCTTTAATCAGGGCAAACAGGCTGGATTTGCCGCTGCCGTTTTTGCCGATGAGTCCGACCCGGCGGCCGGGGGCAATGCGGGCGGAGGCTTGTTCGAGCAGGACTTTGTTGCCGCGTTGCAGGGTGAGGCGGTTGATTTCTACCATATTGTTTGATATGTGGGAATCTGAATTTTTTAGATGAAGAGGCTACCTGAAAAATATTTTTCAGGTAGCCTTTGCTGAGTGGTTCGGCTAACGGTGTAGTTCCAACGCCAAAAACAGTTTGCTGTTGCCGCGCTGGATGAGCAGGGCGACGGTACGGTCGGCGTGGTTGAGGGCTTGGTTGAAGCTGTTTTCGTCGCTCACGGCTGTACGGTTTACCATCAGGATGATGTCGCCGCGCCGTAGGCCGGCTTGTTGGGCTGCGCCTTCAACCTGCAAAACCAATAGGCCTTGCCCTTGGCTGCGCAGTTGCAGGCCGGTAGGCTCGGAGGTGAAGCTGCTGCCGTTATCGGCATTGGTGCCGCTGCCGGATTGGTTGCCGGCATCGGCGCTGCCAGTGTTGCTAGAACCGAGGGTAACTTGCACTTCTTCGCGTTTGCCGTTGCGCCAAATGCCGAGGGTGAGCTGGGTGCCAGGTGGCATCATGCCGACGAGCACGGGCAAGTCGCTGGAGGCTTTCACGTTTTCGCCGTTAACACTTTGCACAATGTCGCCGGGCTGGAGGCCGGCTTTGTCGGCAGGGCCACCGGGAGTTACCTGCGAAATCAGTGCGCCGTTGGCGGCTTGGAGGCCGAAGGATTGGGCTAAATCGAAGCTTACTTCTTGAATCACCACGCCGATGCGGCCGCGTTCAACTTTGCCGTTGCGGCGCAGCTGGTCGGCCACATTCATAGCCACATCGATGGGGATGGCGAAAGAGATACCCATAAAGCCGCCGGATTGGCTGTAGATTTGGGAATTTACGCCCACCACTTGCCCGCGCAGGTTGAACAGTGGGCCGCCAGAATTGCCGGGATTGATGGCCACGTCGGTTTGGATGAAAGGGGTATAGTTTTCATTGGGCAGGCTGCGGCCTTTGGCGGAAACGATGCCGGCGGTTACGCTGTTGTCGAAGCCGAAGGGTGCGCCGATGGCGGCTACCCATTCGCCTACACGCAGGGTTTTGGGATCACCGATTTTGACGGTGGGCAGGCCTTGCGCGTCGATTTTTAACAGGGCGATGTCGGTTTGGGTGTCGGAGCCGACTAGGCGGGCGGTGTATTCGCGGCGGTTGTTGAGCACGACTTTGATGCTGTTCATGCCGCTGAGAACATGGGTATTGGTGAGGATGTAGCCGTCGGAGCTAATGAGGAAGCCGGAGCCGAAATTGTATTCGTCGTCACCAGGCTCGACTAAATCGGCTTGGTTGGGCTGCAGGCGTTTGAAAAATTCGGAGAAGGGGTCGTTTTCCGGCAGCTGGTCGATATTATCTTCACCACCGGCTAGGGCGGTGTTTTCATTGGTGCGGCTGGCTTGAATATTAACCACGGCACCGCCTTCCTGTTCAACCAATTTGGTGAAATCGGGCAGCAGCATATCAGTACCGCCTGCGGGCGCGCTCACGGTACGGACGAACTCGGAGTCGCTAGCGGGGGCTTCTTCTTTACCGCATCCGCCTAAGAGCAGCAGGGCGAGCAGGAGGGAAAGGAGGGGGCGGGTGGTGTTTGGCATGGTAACAACAATATTGTATTGGCAGGAGGGTAGGTATTGTATAACTAAAGCATTTAATTAGCTATGGCGGGCAAGGTTGCCTTGCTTTGGCGGGATGTGTTGACCGTGAGGGATTTTAGCTGAGCGGAATAACTATATTGGGCTGTGGTCTTGCTGAGATGTGTTTTCAGGTAGCCTTTAACTAAGTTGGATGGGGTGCCTGAAAGCACAAAAAGACAGGTTATTACCTGTCTTTTCATATAAGCGGCTACTTAGGCCGGCTGAATATTAGAGGCTTGTTTGCCTTTCGGGCCGGTGGTTACTTCAAAAGAAACTTTCTGGCCTTCTTTCAGGGTTTTGAAGCCATTCATGTTGATGGCTGAGAAGTGGGCAAACAGATCTTCGCCGCCTTCATCGGGAGTGATAAAACCAAAACCTTTAGCATCGTTAAACCATTTAACAGTACCAGTTGCCATACAATACATCCTATCTAAAAAACAAAATATCAGAAAAAGCAGGGTTGGCAAAGCAGGAAAACGACTGTGTTGGGTAAAACGGTTTGTTCAGCTGCCGAGCCAGAGCAATTTATCCGGCCTGCCGCGCTTGCGGGAGTAAGTTTCCCGCAGCTGGAATTAACAGTCAAGTAATGTTTGAATAATAACGTTAAAAATCGCAAAAAAAAGACAGAAATCTGAGCGTTTGCCCTTATTTTGTATTTCATCGTGTGGTTGAATATAATTTGCTGGCATCATCCTGCGGCTAGTTTGTGTAAAAATGGCAACCAACAAATCAGGGTGATTTACAATTCAAAACAGATTTATGGCTAAAGTTGTTATCTTCAATGTAGCAGCATTGGTTTTTTATCAATGGGTGGGGAATAATGGCTTCAGTCAACTGCAACAATACATCTTGAAGAATTAAAGTTATGTCTGATACCGAACAGGCGCTCCGACCAGAAGTCGTCCGAGAAAACGCGCCACCGCCCAAGAAATACGGTGTATTTTTGCTGAATGATGATTACACACCGATGGATTTTGTGGTCGGTTTGCTTACTGATATTTTCAGGCTACCTGAAAATCGGGCAGAGGCGGTGATGTTGCAAGTGCATCACGAAGGTAAAGGCTTGTGCGGTATTTATCAAAAAGATATTGCTGATACCAAGCATCAGCAAGTGCAAAACCTTGCCCGGCAGGCCGGCCATCCGCTGCTGAGTACGGTTGAGGAGGTGTGAGCCATGTTGTCAAAAGAATTGGAAAGCATTTTGCAGGTGATTTATGCCGATGCGCGCATGCAGCGCTATGAATTTATCGGCATCGAATACCTGTTGCTCTCGCTGGTGCAGGAGAGCGACGAAGTGCGGGCAGTGTTAAAAAGCTGCGGTGCGAACATCCCGGTTTTGGCCGAACAGCTGGCCATCAGTATTGAAGAGAACACGCCGATGTTGCCCGAGGATTCTCCGATCAGCAGCGAAACCCAGCCTACGCTCGGCTTCCAGCGCGTGATTCAGCGTGCGATTGTGCATGTGCAGTCGGCAGGCAAACGACAAGTGCAGCCGGTGGATGTACTGGTAGCGATTATGTCGGAAAAAAACAGCCATGCTGTGTATTTCCTGGGCTTGCAGTCGATTGGCCGCAGCGAGATTCTCAACTATATCGCGCACGGCATCGTGCCCGATCGCGTAGCAGAAACGGATAAAGGCGACGAAGTTGAGCAGGAAGGTGGCGAAGAGGGCAAACCTATCCGTCATGCCCTAGCTAAATATACCGTCAACCTTAATATTGAAGCACGCGAAGGGCGTATCGATCCGCTGGTTGGCCGCGCCATGGAGTTGGAGCGCCTCATGCAAACCCTGTGCCGCCGCCGCAAAAACAACCCGCTGTTGGTGGGTGAGGCCGGTGTGGGCAAAACAGCGTTGGCTGAAGGCTTGGCCTACCGTTTGGAACACAGCGATGTGCCTGATGCACTCGCTGGCGCCACTGTGTTTGCGCTGGATATGGGCTCGCTCTTGGCCGGCACCAAATATCGCGGCGACTTCGAGGCTCGTATCAAAGCCGTGCTCAAAGAGCTGGCCAAAATTGAGCATTCCATTCTATTTATTGATGAAATCCACACCATCATCGGCGCAGGCAGCACCACCGGCAGCACCATGGATGCTTCCAATCTGCTCAAACCGGCTCTCTCTAAAGGCCATCTGCGCTGTATCGGTGCCACCACCTATGATGAATACCGCACCATTTTCGCCAAGGACCATGCCTTAAGCCGCCGTTTCCAGAAAATCGACGTGCCCGAGCCCAGCGTAGCCGAAACCGTAGAAATCCTTAAAGGCCTGCAACCTGCGCTCGAAGACTTCCACCAAATCCGCTTTTCTCAGCACGCCCTGAATGCTGCTGCCGAGCTTTCGGTACGCTACCTGAACGACCGCTTCCTGCCCGATAAGGCCATCGATTTGATTGACGAAGCCGCTGCCGCCCAACGTATCCTGCCCGGTGATAAACGGCGCAAAGTGATTGAAGCCGCACAGATTGAAGAAGTGGTGGCCAAAATTGCCCGCATTCCCGAGCAAACCGTATCCAAAGACGATAAAGAAGTGTTGCGCCATTTGGAGCGCAACCTGAAAAACATGGTGTTCGGCCAAGATGCTGCTATCGAGGCATTGGCTGCCGCCATTAAGATGTCCCGTTCCGGTCTGGGGTCGGCAGAAAAGCCTATTGGCAGCTTCCTGTTTTCCGGACCCACCGGTGTGGGCAAAACTGAAGTTGCACGCCAGCTTGCCTATATTTTGGGTGTGCCATTGCAACGCTTCGATATGTCTGAATACATGGAACGCCACGCCGTGGCTCGCCTCATCGGTGCGCCACCCGGCTACGTTGGCTTTGAGCAGAGCGGCCTGCTCACCGAAGCGGTAAACAAACAGCCCTTCTGCGTGTTGCTGCTGGATGAAATCGAAAAAGCCCACCCCGATGTGCACAATATCCTGTTGCAAATCATGGACTACGGCACACTCACTGACAACAACGGTCGTAAAACCGATTTCCGTAACGGCATCGTGATCATGACTACCAACGCCGGTGCCGAAAGCCTCAGCCGCCCCGTGCTCGGCTTCACCCGCCAGCGCATGAGCGGCGATGAGGGCGATGCGCTGAAAAAAGCCTTTACCCCAGAATTCCGCAACCGCTTAGATGCTGTGATTTCCTTCGCCCCATTGGACACCGAAATCATCGCCAAAGTAACTGACAAATTCCTGCTTGCCCTGGAGCAGCAGCTGTTGACCAAGAATGTGGAAGCCCATTTTACCACCGGCCTGCGCAGCTACTTGGCCGAGCAGGGCTTTGATCCGCAAATGGGTGCCCGCCCCATGCAACGGCTGATTCAAGACAAAATCCGCCGCCTGCTCGCCGACGAGCTGCTTTTTGGCCGCTTAAGCAAAGGCGGTGAGGTAACCATCGGCTACGATGCCAAGACTGACAAAGTTACCCTTGCCTTCTCTGCCGCCAAAGCCAAGCGAGGCAAAGTGGCGGATGCCAACGGTTGATACAGGGCAGATATGGTTTGTAGTGTAAGCGTATTGTAGTTTCTTAAGGAATGCTCAGCTTCTTTTGAGGGCGATAATTTGACTGCATTGAAGCGGATATTTTCAGGTAGCCTGTACTGTGCTTAGGCTACCTGAAGATTGGCTTCAAGACAGCTATCTCTTTGTTTTCGCTTCGTTGAAGTTTTGTTTTCAGGTAGCTTGCTGGTAGGAAGAAAAGTTGGTGCTGGTTGATATTTAAAGGCTACCTGAAGAGTGGTTCGCAGAAATTGCGCTATTGTGTTTCAGGTAACCTTTTCTTCTATCCTATCCCCACACAGTCATCCCGCATAAAAATTGTCTGTAAGCAGTTTTACCCACCTGCTGGGGGCTTGCCAAACCCCCGTCTTTCGGGCAAAGTTCGTCATTTTCTTGGCCACCCTTCATTTCGTTTGGCAAGCCTCTCATTATGTCTGAACCCATTCTCTCGCGGCTGGATACCCTGCTCAAAGTTGAAACACCGGAAGCCATTGATATTTATCTGCGTCCGGCTTCGGTGTTTGCCCGTTCGCGCGCTTGGTTTGTTGATTTTATTCTCCGCGGTATTTGGCTGATGCTCTCCACTATGCTGTTTGCATTTATCTTTTCTGGTACGAATGGCGGTGATGACGGCAATATCGCCCAAGGCCTGTTCTTCTTTCTGCTATTTGTTAATATTTTCTTCACACTGTGGTTGTATTTCGTGGTGTTTGAAGTGTGCTGGAACGGGCAGACGCCGGGTAAGAAAATCTTCGGTTTACGTGTGATCAACGATAACGGCACGCATATCTCCTGGTCTGCTTCGTTGCTGCGCAACCTGCTGCGTGTGTTTGACAGCCTGCCGTTTTTCTATGGTATCGGCATGATCTGCGGCCTGTGCAATCCTTACGGTCGCCGCTTGGGCGATATTATGGCTTCTACGGTAGTGGTGTATGTGGATAAAACGCGCGGGCAGGCTGAGCGTATGGATTTAGGCAATATTGAAGCGATTACCCCGCCCGTGGCGCTTACACGCGAGGAACAACAGGCAATTTTGAGCTTTGTTGAACGCCGCCGCCATTTGAGCGCGGCGCGTACCGGCGAGTTGGCACAGATGATGGTGGGGGCGATTTTCGGCCAACAGGAAGACGAACGCGGCGCCGAGCGGTTGATATTGGGTTTGGCCAAATATTACGCGGGTGAACAGCGGAAGGAGGCGGTGTGAGGCAACTGTTTTTTGAAGAACAGCATCAGGCATTTTGGCGCACGTTCGAGCAGGATTTGCAGCAGCTGGAAAAACGGCGTGGCAGCCTGAGTGCGCAGAAAACCGCTTTGTTTATGCAGGACTACCGCACGGTTTGCCACCATTTGGCGGTGGCCACCGATCGCTGCTATTCCGGTGGCCTCACCGATTATCTGCAATATCTGTGCGAACGCGCGCACCAGCTTTTGTATGTGGGACAGCAGGTATCGTTGTGGGTACGTTGTCGCGATTTCGTGATGCAGGGCTTCCCGCAGCTGGTGCGGCGTGAGAAAAAATTGGTCTGGCTGGCGCATGCGCTGTTTTACCTGCCGTTTGTCGTGGCTTTCCTGCTCACGGCGTTTTATCCCGACAGTGTGGACAAAATTGAAGGCTTACAACATGGTCCGCAATTGGCGGATAGCTATAAAGAGATGCTGGATCAGTATAGTGAGGGTACCAACCGCGAGGCGTGGAGAAACTTTTTGATGGCCGGTTTTTATATTTTTAATAATATAACCATCGCGTTTCAAAGTTTTGCCAGCGGCATTCTGTTTGGTTTGGGCACGGTGTATCTCACGGTGACGAATGGTTGGGTAATCGGCGGGGCAATGGGCTATATGACCCGCGATCCGGCCGGGCCGGCCTTTTTCTCGTTTGTGGGTGCGCACGGCGCATTTGAGCTCACCGGCATCGTGATGGCTGCGGCAGGCGGCCTGCGGTTGGGTTTGGCGCTGCTCAAGCCACAAGGCTTGTCGCGGCGCGATGCCTTGCGCCTTCAGGGTAAACAGGCTGTTGGGCTGATGAATGGCGGCTTCCTGATGCTGTTTATTGCTGCGTTTATTGAAGGTTTTTGGTCGCCGATTACCAGTATTCCGATGATTTTGAAATATATTGTTTCCGTGGCCATGTGGCTGTTGGTGTATGCCTATCTGCTGTATGCGGGCAGGAGGACAGCATGAATATTTGGGAAACCCGCCTGAATTTCCGCCCGCGCAGCGGCTGGGAGGCTTTGGATTTGGGTTCACGCCTATTTCAAGAGCGGCCGGCACTGTATATGGCGGTGTGGGCCACCTTGTCACTACCGGTGTATGTCTTGGTTCTGGCTTTGTGCTGGCAGCAGCCTGAATGGGGCGGTTTTTTGGTGTGGTGGCTGAAGCCGCTGTTTGAAGCGCCGGTGCTGTGGCTGATGTCGCAGCAGGTGTTCGAGCCGCTGCCGCCATACCGGCAATGCGTGCGCACGGCGTTTAGGCAGATGTGGCGGCCGCGCTTGATTGGTGATTTAACCTGGCGGCGCTTCAGCATGCGCCGCAGCCTGGTGTTACCGGTTACGCTCTTGGAGGGCTTGAGCGGCAAGGCGCATCAGCGCCGCTGTAATGAATTGTCGCGCCAAAGCGGCGGTGCAGCCAGCTGGTTGGCATTTTTCGGCATCCATCTGGAAAGTATCTTGGCTTTTGGCCTGCTTGCGATGCTGTTTTGGCTGTGGACGGGCGATCCGGCGCAAAATATCGTGGCCGGTCCGTTCGGCGGGGCGCGCTCCACTGATGCTTTGCAGCAGATCGAGGCTTTGGTGTCTTCCGGCGAAGGTTTGATTTTTCAGCATTTGCTCAACGGCATTTATGTGCTGCTGCTGTGTTTCTGGGGGCCGATTTATGTGGCCTGCGGCTTTACGCTCTATCTGAATGCCCGTACCAAGGCTGAAGGCTGGGACATCCGCTTGGCCGCACGCAAAATCCAAGACCGCCTGTTGGGCAGCAGCAGTGCGTTGTGGGCATTGGCCTTGGCTGTGTTTATCGGCTTCAGTTTTTCAGGTAGCCTGCACGCCGAGCCGCTGCCCCAGCGTGAAAAGGTGGAGCAAATCCGTGATAACACTCTGCGTAAAGCGCCGTTTCAAAGCATTAAAACCAAAACCGAATACTGCTGGTTCAAATGCGATAAAGACGACGATGCTGCGTCGCGCCAGCAGCTGGAGCTGCCTGATGTGAAAACCCCATCGCCGGCTTGGTTTAACGCCCTGATGTATGCCCTAATCGGCCTGCTGCTGGCCTTGATATTGTGGATTTTATACCGGTGGTATCAAGCCAACGGTGGTTTCGGCTTGAGCCAGGGAGAAGAAGTGCCGGAAACCTTGTTCGGCATGAAAATTACGCCCGAAAGCCTGCCCAACGACGTGGCTTCCGCCGTGCTGGCCGAATACGAACGCGACCCGCGCGCCGCCATGAGCCTGCTTTATCGCGCCAGCCTCTCGCAAATCAGCCGCCGATACGGCCTGCCG
The DNA here is from genome assembly GCF_057315495.1 of Eikenella sp. NCBI lineage: Bacteria > Pseudomonadati > Pseudomonadota > Betaproteobacteria > Neisseriales > Neisseriaceae > Eikenella > Eikenella sp. Next base: position 36,866 of record NZ_DBHKXY010000019.1, on the reverse strand, counting down.
CTGCGCAGCAGCGACACCGAAGGCCAAGTGCTTAAACGTGTGCGCCAGCGCCAGCCGCAGCTTTTGGACTACTGGCAGCCGCTCACCGATAACTGGGTAGAGCTGGCCTATGCCCACCGCTTGCCGGAGCGGGAAGCGGTGCACAGCCTATGCCGCCAATACCGGCGAGTGTTTGCCGGCGGGGAACAGGAATTTTCAGGTAGCCTGCGTGCCGCTGGGGAGGGTAAGGCATGAAAAACCGTCGTTCCATCCTCATCGGTCTGATTGCTGTATTGCTTATCGGCGGCGTAATTGCCATCGCCGGCCTGTCCAAGCAGGAAAGCAAAACCTGGCAGTCGCTTGATCCCCAGCAGGAAATGCGTGAAGGGCAGCTCTATGGTCTGAAAACCCTGCTTACCCGATATGGTGTGAAAAATATCCGGCACGAACGCAGCCTGTTCGGCTTGAGCGAGCTTAATGCATACGACAATAACCGCCTGCTGATTGTGGCCGACAACCGCATGCGGGATAAGGAAGATGCCGAACGCCTGCTGGAATGGGTAGGGCGCGGCAACCACCTAGTGATGGCGCTGCCCAGTTATGCTGATGATAACTCACTGAAAGCAAATGGAAATCCTGGAAATGCCGAAGATGAAGACACGCTGAATTTCCGTCAAACCATGCTGCGCCACTTGCAAATTGGCACCGTGGAGTTGGAGGAAATCGATGTTAAAACCCTGCCCAATCTGCCAGTCTGTGTGAAAGCTGCCGAGCAGCGCCGCGAAGCTGCCCGCCAAATTGGCGATGAAGTTGCTTTGCAGATTGATCCGCACTGCAATGCCGGCCTGAGCAGCATCCAGTTACCTGAAGGGGTCACCATCCAAACCTTTACCGGCGCCGAATACAGCAGCACTAGCGGCTGGGCGGTACAAGACAGCAAACTGGTATTGTTCCAAGGCAAAAATGCCTACGGCGCTGTACAAACCATCCGTGTGCGCTACGGCGATGGCAGCGTATTGCTCACCTGGAATGACAACTGGTTGGTCAATCCGATCCGCCCCGACTTCAACCGCAACCACCTTGCTCTCTACGACCACCCCTACCTCGCCGTTTATCTGGCGCAGGAAAAAGACAGCATCTTACTGGCCGACAAAGTTTATCCGTCTGATTACAACAGCGCCGAGCCGATGATATGGAAAATGCTCAAAAGCCAGCCTGTGCTGCTGGCCATAGCCTTGGCTGCTGCCGCCATACTGCTATGGCGTATTGTGGTGCGTGTGGGTGTGGTGCAACAACTGCCGCCTGCGCCGGAACGCTACCTGAACCAGCACCTGCTCGCACAAGGCCAGTTCCTCACCCGCCACCTGAGCCGCCGCGCCATCCTCAGCGATATGCAGCGCCGCCTGCTCGAAGCCCTGCAGCAGCGCCACCCGGCCTGGAAGCAGATGAGCAGCCGCAAACAGCTGGAGTTCTTGTGTGCCCAAACCAAGCTGCCACCCTCCGTGGTCGAGCCCTGGCTCACACCCTTGCCGGAACAGGTTAATTTGGTGCACTGGCTGCAAATGCTTGCCGCCCACCAGCGTATCGTGCGCAAGATAAACCGCTCGTGGTATTAGCGTGGTTGGAGGCTACCTGAAAAGATGAGCACCATGTTTCAGGTAGCCCGAACCAACTTATTTTTCAGGTAGCCTCTTCCAAACTACAGGCTACCTGAAACCCAAACCTCCGATTAACCAACGAAACAAACAACGTAAAAGGATGATTCGATGACGGACATCAATTTTTCCCAATCCCACCAAGCCAGCACCAACCCCGCCATCCAGCAGGGTGTGCGCGCCATCCAAGTGCTGCGCGCGCGGCTGAACGAAGTGCTTATCGGCCAGCAGCAGGTGGTGGACGAAGTGCTCACTGTATTCTTGGCTGGCGGCCATGTGCTGCTCGAAGGCGTACCGGGCACCGGTAAAACCCTGCTCGTGCGCTCGCTGGCACAAACCTTCGCCGGTGAATTCCGCCGCATCCAGTTCACGCCCGACCTGATGCCATCCGACGTTACCGGCCACTATCGCTACGATGCGCAAAACAGCCGCTTCGAGCTGCGCCAAGGTCCGGTGTTCACCCACTTGCTGCTCGCCGACGAAATCAACCGTGCCCCGGCCAAAACCCAATCGGCTCTGCTCGAAGTGATGCAGGAGCGCAGCGTAACGCTCGACGGCCACACCCATCATCTGCCCAGCCCCTTTATGGTGTTGGCCACGCAAAACCCGATTGAGCAGGAAGGCACCTATCCGCTGCCCGAAGCCCAGCTCGACCGCTTCATGTTCAAAGTGATGATTGGCTATCCCGCTCCGGCCGACGAAGCGCGTATGCTGAATGCCGTGATCAACAGCAGCAACAACGACCTGCTCAGCAGCAGCCAGCCCGCGCACGTATTTCAGCCGCAGCAAATCGAGCAGCTGAAAAAACTGGTGGCGCAAGTGGGCGTTGATCCGCAGATTATCGACTACACCGTGCGCCTGGTGGCTGCCACCCGCGACTGGCCTGCCTTATCCGTGGGCGCCGGGCCGCGTGCCGGTATTGCTCTGATTAGCTGTGCCCGCGCTTATGCCTTGTTGGCTGGCCGCGATTTCGTTACCCCCGACGATATCAAAGCCATTTGGCTGCCCGCCATGCGCCACCGCGTGCGACTTTCCACTCAGATGGAAATGGAAGGCATCCAAGTGGAGCAGGTATTGAACGAACTGGCCGCCTCTGTGCCCGCCCCACGCTTGTAAGGCATATTCATGAGACCATCCAGACTGCTGGTGCTGCTGTTTGCCGCCCTCGTTGCCGTGTGCATCGCCGGCTGGCTGATAGGCTACCTGAACGCAGATAACGGCCGCATCGTCCAATACATCGCCGGCGGCCTCGCCGTCCTGCTCGCCTTGGCAGCGCTGATTGATGCCTTCTGGCAGCGCCACCAGCCCGAGCCGCGCTGGGAGCGCAGCCTGCCACACCAGTTTATCCAAGGCCGGCCGCACCAGGTGGAACTCACGCTCACCCCGCCGGCCAAAGGCCGCTGGCGGCAGCCGCAAACCATCCTGGTGGCCGACCTGTTCCCGCCCGACTGGGACACCGACACCCCGCATCTGATTATCGACACGCGGCCCGGCCGCCTTTCCACCATCCGCTATCAGCTCACCCCGCGCCGGCGCGGCCGTGCCGAATTTGCCGGTATCGAATATTGGCTCGCCAGCCCACTTGGTCTATGGCAGCGGCGACATCGGCAGGAGCTGCCTGGCAAAGTGGACGTGCTGCCCGATTTCAGTCGCATCCTCGGCGCCGATTTAATCGGCCTGCAGCGCTGGCTTAACCTCGTGGGCGTGAAAAAACTGCCCCGCCTAGGCATCGGCCAGGATTTCCACCAACTGCGTGACTACCAAGATGGCGACGACATCCGCAATATCGACTGGAAAGCCACCTCCCGCATGAGCCGCCCCATTGTGCGCACCTATCAAGATGAGCAAGACCAACAGCTCATCTTCTTGCTCGACTGCGGCCGCAATATGCGCCTGCAGATGGAAGGCAAAAGCCATTTCGACCATGCCCTGCAGGCCATGCTGCTGCTTTCCTACACTGCGCTCAAGCACGGCGACGCCGCCGGCCTGCTCACCTTCGCCCATCCCGTGGCCCGCTTCGTGCCGCCGCACAAGGGCATGGAGCAGCTCGGCCGCCTGGTGCAGGGCGTATTCGATATCGAGCCCTCGCAGCAGGCTGCCGATTTTGAAAGCGCCGTGAACTTATTGCTGCAAAAACAGAAACGCCGCGCCCTCGTGGTAGTGCTCTCCCATTTGAACCACGAAGACAGCCGCCATCTGCTGCAACACATCCAGCGCCTGCGCAAACACCACATGGTTTTGTTCGGCGGCCTGCGTCCGCTGGCGCCTGAAGAAGTGCGCCAACAGCCCGTGCGCAACGAAGCAGACGCCCAAGCCTACCTCGGCGCCCTGCAATACGAAAGCCATGTGGCCGAAGCCATCCGCCACTTTGATGCCGCCCGTATCAACGCCATCAATGTTTTGCCCAACCAACTGAGCACCGAACTGATCAACCGCTACCTCCAGCTCAAACGCCGCCAGGCATGGTAGGGCGGGCTAGCTGGAAGTATTTCCTTTCCCTGTGTAGGGCTGGCAAGGGGCGGTAAGCCGTAAATTGATACTTGGTGTTCGCTGCAAAATTTCAGGTAGCCTCAAACATTAAAGAGGCTACCTGAAATTTTTTAGCCAATGCATCAGGGTATGAGCTGAGTATGTGTTGCTCCTGCAAGGCTTGCAGTTGATGCAGATTGGATTGTTGCAGCAACATCTTTGCAGTGCTGTCGGGTTGTAATAGAGGGCTACCTGAAATTTTCAGGTAGCCTTTCTGGTTGATATGGGTAAAGAAAAACACAGCCGGTTGTGATAACGGGCTGTGTTTGTTTCTCGAAAGATTAGTACAGTTTCGGCGGCAGCTGTTGGCTGCGCAGGCGTTTTTGCAAACGTTTTACTGCAGCGGCTTTTTTGCGTTTGCGCTCAGTAGTCGGTTTTTCGTAGGCCTCACGGGCACGCAGCTCGGTGAGCAGGCCGGTTTTTTCGATAGAGCGCTTGAAACGGCGCATGGCTACTTCAAACGGTTCGTTTTCTTTTACGCGAATAGAAGGCATTTTGTCATCCTTAAAATATCTGTTGCCGGGCAGCTGTGCCCGGGAAAAATGGTTTGATTTATCACTTTTGCACAGGTTGGTGCGGGCCGGATAAGAAGAGCCGGGGTGGAAACAATCACCTCCTAATCGGGGCGGCTGCACCGATTAGGAGGTGCGCCAAAATATTAGGCAGCAGAAAGGGCTGCATATAAAGGCGCGAATTATGGCGGCTACGGCCGGATTTGTCAAGCAGGGAAAGGCAGTAGCGGCGTATGAGAGAATAAGTGTTTCGCGACAAAGCCCATGCTTGGTTTAAATCGGCAGCATGGGCTTTCAGGTAGCCTTTGCCCGCTTACTCTGGGCTAAGCCACACGGCGCTGACCATGCGGCCGGTTTGGCCGTCGCGGCGGTAGGAGAAAAAGCGGTCGCGCTCGAGCACGGTGCAATGCTGGCCGCCGTAGATTTGGCTAACGCCGGCACGGCGTAGGGTTTGGGTGGCGAGCAGGTAGATATCGGCCAGATATTTGCCGCTGCCGATATGTTCGAAAGCGGCTTCGGCAGCGGGGTCGGCCTGGGTGAAGGCAGCTAAAACGTCGCCGCCCACCTCAAAAGCGTCAGGGCCGATGGCGGGGCCGAGCCAGGCGAGGAGGTCGGCCGGGTCGGCCTGCATGGCGGCGATGGTATTTTCCAACACGCCGCCGGCAAGGCCGCGCCAGCCGGCGTGGGCAGCGGCCACCACGCTGCCGGCATGGTCGCAGAGGAGTACGGGCAGGCAGTCGGCAGTCATGACGGCGCAGGCGGCGCGGCGGCTGCGGTCGAAAGCGGCATCGGCTTCCGGCGGGGCATTGAGGCTTGCGGCGGCGGCCACGACGCGATTACTGTGTACTTGGCGCAAATAGGCCAGCGGCAGGGGAACGTGCGCCTGTACGCGACGGCGGTTTTCAGCTACGGCGGCGGGATCGTCGCCCACATGGTCACCCACGTTCAAGCTGGCGAAACGGCCTTGGCTGATGCCGCCTTGGCGGGTGGTAATCAAGGTGTGGACATTGCTGGGCGCGGGCCAATCGGCGTGCAGGAGGCTACCTGAAATTTCAGGTAGCCCTAGGCTGGAGGCAAAACTGTTGGCGGGGAATTGGCCGTTCATGCGGTTTTATCCGAGCGCAGTTGCGGGCAGACGGCGAGGATGGCGCTAAGGATGGCTTCGCCCAGGCGCAGGGAGCGTTGGCCGTTCCAGCCGAAGTCGTCGTCGGGCAGGTTGATGTTGTCTTTAAAGGGCATTTCAAGGGTGTAGGAGAGACAGCCGAAGGTTTCGCCCACGTAGGATTTGGCAATGGAGAGGTTGGCTTGGCCGGGAGAGGTTTTGGGGTAGCCGTATTCGTCTTGGAAGTCGGGGCTGGCTTGGCGCAGGGCGGTTTTGAAGGCGGCTTCGAGTGCGGCGAGGCGTGCATCATAGGAAGGATTGCCTTCACAGCCGGCGGCGAATACGTAGGGCAGGGCTTCTTCGCCGTGAATGTCGAGGAATAAATCTACGCCGGTTTCGTGCATTTTCTGGCGCACGGCATACACTTCGGGGCTACGCTCAGGGCTGGGATGTTGCCATTCGCGGTTGAGGTCGGCGCCGGCGGCGTTGGTGCGCTGGTTGCCCAGGGCGGCGCCGTCGGGGTTCATATTAGGTACGATATAGAAGGTAGCACAGTCGAGCAGGGCGCGGGCGGTGGGGTCCTGGTGGTCGAGCAGGCGGGAGAGCAGGCCTTCGGCAAACCATTCGGCCATGCTTTCGCCGGGGTGCTGGCGGGCGATAATCCAGATTTTGAGGTCGCTGGCGGCTTGGTGGCCGATGGTGAGCAGGTTGATGTCGCGGCCTTGCGCGGTGCTGCCGATGTCGTCGATTTGGCACAGGCCGCTGCCTTGGGCGTCGCCGAGGAGGTTGAGGTGCTGCTCGTGGGAGTAGGGCTCGAAATAGGCATAATACACGCTGCCGGCCAGCGGGGTGTGTTCGATGGTGAGCACGCCGTCTTCATAACGGGTGGGCACGCGGAACCAGTTGCTGCGGTCGTAGGAGGCGGTGGCCTGATAATCTTCCCAGCCTTCGGGGTAGCTAGATTGGCCGGCGTTTTCGATGCGGATACGGCAAGGTTGGTAGGCCGCGCCCTGCAGGCGGAAATAAAACCACTGGCTGAAGGAGGCGGCATTGTCGCCGCGCAGGGTGAGGCGGATGTTTTGACTGTCGGCACTGTCAATTACAGTGATGGCGCCGGCATCGAAGTTGCTGCTGATTTTAGGCATGGCAGGTCTCGCTACTTGGGGAGGGGAAGCGGGGATTGTAATGCTTTTCAGGTAGCCTTTCTAGGGAAGGCAGGGTGGGGAAAGGGCGGCGGAAACTGGATTTTTTGCGGCAGGGGCTCTAAACTGTGTAGCGGATTGGGTGGCAGCATTGCTTCATGCAGCCTGTTTGCATTGTGCCGCTGCCGTGCTTTTATATTGATTTTAAAGGAAGAGACAATGAAAATTTTATTATTGGGCGCACCCGGCGCGGGCAAAGGCACGCAGGCGCAGTTTATTACCGCCGCTTTCGGTATTCCGCAGATTTCCACCGGCGATATGCTGCGCGCTGCCATTAAGGCTGGCACGCCGCTGGGCTTGGAAGCCAAAAAGATTATGGACGCGGGCGGCTTGGTGCGCGACGATATCATCATCGGCATGGTGAAAGAGCGCATTGCGCAGGATGACTGCAAAAACGGTTTCTTGTTCGACGGCTTTCCGCGCACGCTGGCGCAGGCCGAAGCCGTGCAAGAGGCCGATGTGATCTTGGATGCGGTGGTGGAAATCGATGTGCCCGATGCGGTGATTCTCGAGCGCATGGCCGGCCGTCGTGTGCACCTGCCTTCCGGCCGCACCTACCACATCCGCTACAACCCGCCTAAAGTAGAAGGTAAAGACGACGTTACCGGCGAAGACCTGATCCAGCGCGACGACGACCGTGAGGAAACCGTGAAAAACCGCCTGGATGTGTACCACAAACAAACCGCCGTGCTCATCGGTTTCTACAGCCGGCTCACCGGCGACAACGCACCCCGTTACATCAAAATCGACGGTACGCAGCCGGTGGAAGCCGTAAAAGCAGCGGTGTTGTCTGCCTTAGGCAAATAAATAGGAAGTAAGAGGTTTTCAGGTAGCCTCCAAGTGATAGCAGGCTACCTGAAACCAAAAGGCTACCTGAAAAAGGAAAAGCAATGAAAAAATTATGGTTTGCAGCCTGCGTATTAGCGTTTTCCGCCGCCGCTTCGGCTGAATTGCGCGAAAACCGCTCTTACACGCCGGAAGAGGAAAAGCCGTGGGAAGAGGCAGCCGTGGTGCTGCCCGCTTATCCCGATTTGCAGCAAGGCGAGTGGTTTGAGCTGTATATCAACCCAACCTACCGCAACAAAGTTTGGCTGCAGCTGCCTGTGCAACAAGCTGCCGACCGCAGCATGCGCTATGTGCTGGCAGTACAGCCGCAGGGCGGGCAGCCGAATATGAGTTATGAGGGTATGCGCTGCGGCGACCGCCACCTCAGATCCTTCGCCTTTGGTGACAACACCAACCGGCGCTGGATTGCTCCACGCAATAATGTATGGCGCAAGTTCGACAGCTATGTGAACGCCAACGACCCGGTGCGCAGCCGCCTGATGGCGATTTTCTGTAACGATGGCCGTGCCCTCACCGCGCAAGAGCTCGACCAGCGTATCCGCAGCATGGGTGGGCTGCATTGACGCCGTGAACGCTTAAAGCCAAGATAAAGGCTACCTGAAAACCGGTTTGGGTTTCAGGTAGCCTTTTTCCAGCCAGACACAAATTTAAGTTAAACCCTGCTAAAGCAGCCTTGCCACATTGTTGCCCGCCCCCGATTTGCCTTACAATCGCCGTTTTCAACGACAGAGGCCACCATGTCTTCGTCTTCTACTCCGCACACTACAGCCAGCAGCCTGGCCTTATACCGCCGCCTGTTTGGCTACCTGAAAAACTACCTGCGCATTTTCGCCCTGGCCGTGCTCGGCATGGTGGTGGTGGCCGCTACCGGGCCGATTTTCGCATGGCTGCTCAAGCCGCTGATTAACGAAGGCTTTGTGGAGAAAAATCTCTCTGCCATGCGGTGGGTGCCGCTGGCGATTATCGGCCTGTTTATCTTGCGCGGTATTTTCAACTTCATCAACGAATACAGCACCAGCTACCTCTCCGGCCATTTAGTGCAGCAAATCCGCCGCGAAATGTTTGCCAAAATGCTCAAGCTGCCTGCCGGCTATTTCAGCCAACACGGTAGCGGGCGGATTATGTCGCGCATCATGAACGATGCCAGCCAGATTACCGAGGCCGGCTTCAATGTGGTAACCGTCACCGCCAAAGACGGCATCACCGTAGTGGGCTTGCTGTGTTTCCTGCTGTATCTGGATTGGCAGCTCACGATTATTACACTGATTCTGATTCCGGTGCTGGCCTGGTGCGTGCGCCAGGTGAGCAAACGCCTGCGCCAACTTTCGCGTGAAAGCCAGCAATATGCCGGACAGATGACGCAGGTGTTGGGCGAGAGCATCACCGGCGAGCGTGTGATTAAAGTGTATGGCGGGCAGGAACACGAGAAAAACCGCTTCGATGAAACCGCCATCAACGTGCGCCGCAACGGCGTGAAGCAAACCGCCGCCAACTCTTTCAGCACGGCGGTAACCCAGCTGATGATTGCCACCGCGCTGGCCGCCATCCTTTATTTGGCTGCCGCCCGCGCTGCTTCCGATTCGTTTAGCGCCGGCGATTTCATGTCCTTCCTCTCCGCTATGCTGATGATGTTCGATCCTATCAAACGCATGACCGGCATTTCTTCCTCGCTGCAACGCGGCCTGGCTGCCGCCGAGAGTGTATTCAGCTTTTTGGACGAACCGGTTGAACCCGATAACGGCACTGAAACCCTCAGCGAGCATACTGGCGACATCGAATTGGTAAACGTGAGCCACTATTATGAAGGCGCTGCTCGCAACAGTCTCGATAACATCAACCTGCACATTCCCAACGGCAGCGTAGTGGCCTTGGTTGGTGCGTCCGGTTGCGGTAAAACCACGTTGGCCAACCTGTTGCCGCGCTTCTTCGATCCCACCGCGGGCGAAGTGCGTATCGGCGGGCGCGACATCCGCGAATACAGCATGGCTTCCCTGCGCGAACAAATGGCGCTGGTGAGTCAAGACGTGGTGCTGTTTAACGGCACGGTGGCTGAAAACATCGCCTACGGCCGTTTCGATGCCGACCCTGCCGATATTGAAGCGGCGGCCAAAGCGGCCAACGCCTGGGAATTTATCTCCGCTATGCCGCAGGGCTTGCAAACCGAAATCGGCCAAAACGGCCTCAAACTCTCCGGCGGCCAGCGTCAGCGCATCGCCATCGCCCGCGCCCTGCTGAAAAACGTGCCCATCCTGATTTTGGACGAAGCCACCAGCGCGCTCGACACCAAATCCGAACGCTTGGTGCAATCCGCGCTCGACAAACTCATGCAGCAGCGTACCACTTTGGTAGTGGCACACCGCCTCTCTACTATCGAGCAGGCCGATAAGATTGTGGTGATGCACGAAGGCCGGATTGTTGAGCAAGGCAAACACGCCGAGCTGCTTGCTAAAGGCGGTCGCTACGCCGACCTCTACCGCATGCAGTTCCACGAACAGCAAGAGCAGCAGGTGCAACAGGCAGAAGCTGCCGAAAGCTTGTCGGGCGTGCTTTAGCGCTATTGCATAGGAGTAAAAGTAAAGGCTACCTGAAATCTTTCAGGTAGCCTTTTTAGTATGCTTGTAGGCAAATATTTCATAGATTGAATGGCAATGCCGACATTCCGGCCAATAATTGGATTGGCACGCATCAAGGCTGCCTGAAATACTCAGCCAGCCTTCCATTCAATCAAGCCCTAAAGTTTCAGGTAGCCTGCGCATTACAACAGGCTACCTGAAAACTTCTATTCCGCTATTTCATGATGGCGCATCACCCACCAGCCGCCCCACAGGCCAACTAGGATAAATGCACAAGCCAGCAGCGACCACCAGGCAAACGGCACACTCAAGAAATATTCCACCGTGCCGCATTGGCCGTAGCCACGGATAATCGGCTCATACCAATCAAACAGCGGCGCACCCTGCAAGCGGAAAGTCCATGGCGCACCGCAGGAAGGCTGTTGCTCCAAGGGTAGGCTTTGCAGGTGCAGCTGGCTGATGGCCGTCCAGCCGCCCCACAGCGCCGGAATACTCACCAGCATTGCCGCTACCGTCCGCGCCCAACGGCGCTTCAGCGGCAACAGCATAGAGAGCAGCGAAAGCAGCCCCACGAAAATAATCGACACCCGCTGGATAATGCACATCACGCACGGGTCCATGCCCCGCCCATACTGCATATACAACGACATCGCCGTGCACACCGCCGCCACGGCAAAGATACCCAACAGGATTTTTCGATAAGAAGCAATCATGATCCGCTTTCATCCGGATTGTGAAATAGGGAACGATATTATAAGCCCGCTGCTTAAGAACGCCAAACGGCAAAGGCTACCTGAAAAATAAGCTTATTCGATACGCTGCTTTGAAGTGCACATTTCAGGAGGCTGCATCATTGTTATCCGGCAATGGCGAAGAGAGGAGTATCCGGCCAACCATCAAACTCTTTGCGTTGTATGTGGTATTTGCACTCTATTTGTTGTTAAAAATTATCAAATTCATTTGTATTAGGTTGTAAAAGACTATAATCGCGCCTTGAAAATTTATCTATGTTTACTTTTTTTATCAAAGGGAAATTATGCAACACCCGTTCAAACCCACCTTTATCGCCGCCCTGCTGGCCGCTACCACGCCCGCATGGGCCGATAATGCTGCCGAAAATGAAGGCGGCAGCGCCGAATTGGAAAGCATCCAAATCACTGCCCGCAACCGCAGCACCCGCACCGAAAACCGAAACAGCTACACCACCTCCGCCATGCGCACCACCACGGGGCTTTCGCTGTCGCCCAAGGAAACGCCGCAGTCGGTGAGCGTGATTACCAAACGGCAGATGAGCGAACAAGGCATCACCAGCATGGAGGATGCGCTGAAAACCACTACGGGCGTCAACGTTATCCGCGATACCGGTACGGCGCGCTTCCAATCGCGCGGTTTCTATATCGACCAGATTGAGGAAGACGGCATCAGCAGCGTGGTACCCGGCGCAGTAGCCAACCCCATGTACGATGCACAATCTGCTACTGATTTGGCAGTGTACGATCATATCGAAGTGGTACGCGGTGCCACGGGGCTTACCCAAGCCAACGGCGAGCCGGGCGGCACGGTCAATGCCGTGCGTAAACGCCCGACCTCTTTGCGCCAAATACAAGGCGATGTTTTGTTTAACCGCTTCGGCACCGCCCGTACCACGATTGATGTTTCCGGACCGCTGAACAAAGCACAAACCCTGCGCGGGCGCGTGGTAGGTGTGGCAAGTAGAGACGGCAGTTTCAAAGACAGTGCGGTAGGGAACACATTCACCTTATACGGCGTGATGGATGCACAGTTAGGTGAGAATACCAAGCTCACTTGGGGCGGGCTGTATCAGCGCAAAATATCCACGCCCGACGACTGGGGTATTCCGATGGGCGTGAACGGCAGCGATTCCGGCCTGCCGCGCGACACCTTCCTCAGCTATGATTGGAGCCGCAACAGAGCCCGTAAAATCAACCTGTTTGCCGAGGTGGAGCAACATTTTTCTGATGATTGGAAACTGACCGGCACACTCAATTACAACAACAACCATTCTTTGAAACGCAACGGCGGTATTTACAGCGGCAATACTTCCTATGCAGGCTGGACAACCGGCGGCGTTTTGCCTTCCGGCTGGCTTGGTCGGTATGACCGCAACGAAAAGCAGTTCACCATCAAAACCAATTTAAACGGCAAATACCGCCTGTTGGGGCAGGAACACGATGTGTTCTTCGGCTATACCTATAACCACAAAAGCGGTGGTGGCGAACGCCGCCAGTTCCGCCATCTTCAGTCTTACGACCCGTCTTCTTTCCGGGGTAACGAAGTGGCCGAGCCGGATTGGTATGCCGGCACACCGTGGATGTTGTGGGACTACGATAATACCGAGCGCAGTTATTCCTTAATGGCCGGTACGCGCTTCAATCCCACCGAAAAGCTGCACATTTTGGCCGGCACACGCTACACCAATATGACCACCAAGTCTGTGGTGGACTATCATTACACCAGCGGTGTGGTTGATAATGACCCGGATAGTGTTACCGAGCGCAACCACCATCGTTTTATTCCGTATTTCGGCATCACTTACGACATCACGCCGCATCACAGTGTATACGCCAGCTACACCAGCATCTTCAAGCCCAACGGCAGCAAAGACCGCTACGAGCGTTATCTGCCGCCGATATTGGGCAGTAACTACGAAATTGGTTGGAAGGGCGAATGGTATGAAGGTAAGCTGAATGCTTCCGTGGCCTTGTTCGACATCGTGCAGAAAAACCGCAGCGTGCAGGTGTACGACAATATCATGTCGCGCTGGTATAACGAGCCGGTGGGCCGTGTGCGCAGCCGCGGCGTGGATATGGAAATTTCCGGCAAACTGACGGACGATTGGCAGCTGTTTGCAGGCTACACGCTGAACAACAGCAAATATCTGGATGCCGAAAACCGTGGCGCAATTCCTGCGGGCACCAATTTCAGCAAACACACGCCGCGCCATATGTTCCGCCTCTACACCAGCTACCGCCTGCCCGGTGCGGCAAACAAATGGACGATTGGCGGCGGCGTAACGGCGCAAAGCGAAACGTCCAGCCTGGCCAACGTGAAGCAGGGTGGCTATGCGCTGTTTAACGCCAACGTGCAATACAGCTTCAACGACAACATGAAACTCAGCCTGATTGGCAGCAACCTGACCGACCGGCGTGTGTATGAAAACCAGAAAACCCGGCAGAACGGCATCAATAACTATCTGATCGAACCGCGCAACATCATGCTGAAATTCGATTGGAAGCTGTAATCCCGCCGCGCGGGTAAAGAGAAAAGGCTACCTGAAACTTTCAGGTAGCCTCTGTTCGGCGGCGTGGGGCAGGGCGGTTTGCCGTGCCGTTTGCTCAGTTAGAACTTGCTTTTGATGTCGTTGATCAGACCTTCGGCTTTGCCTTTGGCTTCGCTCATCAGCTCTTCAGCGGATTTTTTGCCTTTTTCCAGCACATCGGCCGCTTGTTTTTCCACATCGGCAATGGCTTCTTTAGCTTTGCCCACGCCTTCTTGAATCAGGCCTTCGGCTTGCAGTTTGCTGCTGCCGATGGCATCGCCCACTTCTTTTTTCACTTTGCCTACGATATCGTCGAAATTGCTCATAAAAATACTCCTTGGTTGTATGCTATATAAGAGTTGAAACTATAAACCTTTTTTGCTTTGCAAGTAAAACCGATTAACCTTGCTTTACCATCCAATATTATCCATATCCCATTTTCAGGTAGCCCCGTGAAAACCCTCCGCCGTTTCCTCCGTCTTGCCGCCCCGTTTTGGTTTGCCAAAAGCCAATGGCGCGAATGGCTGCTTTTGGCTGCCGTGGTCGGCTGTTCGCTCGCCATCGTGCGCGTCAGCGTGCTGATTACCGATTGGAACAAAACGTTTTACGATGCGCTCGCCGCCTTCGACAGCACCGCCATGCCAGCGTTGGCTGGAGAATATCTGCTGTATATCACCTTGGTGACCGCCTTAGTCGCTTTCGGCAACTGGTTGCGCAAAATCCTGCTGTTCCGCTGGCGCAGCCACCTTACGCAGCAGTTCCAGCGGCAATGGCTCGGCCGCAGCCGCCACTACCGCCTGCAACTGCAACACGGCGGCGGGCCGGACAACCCCGACCAGCGCATTGCCGAAGACATCTTCTTGCTCTCGGAAAAAAGCATCGATTTGTTCAAATATTTCATCATGAACGCCGCCAAACTCGGTGCATTCGTGGTGATTTTGTGGCAGCTATCCGGTGTGCAAACCTTCAAAATCTTCGGGCAAAACATCACGGTGCACGGCTATCTGGTGTGGGTGGCGCTGGCCTATTCGGCGGCCTGCACTCTGCTCACTCATTTGATCGGCCGCAAGCTCCAGCCGCTCAACGTGGAACGCCAGCACCGCGAAGCCGACTACCGCGCCACCCTCTTGCGCGTGCGCGACCATGCCGAGCAAATTGCACTGTATCGCGGCGAAGCTGCCGAACAAAGCCGCCTGAACCGCCGCTTTGAAGCCGTACGCCGCAACTGGCGCGAGCTTATCGATCGCGAACTGCGCCTGGAAACCTTTTCCGCCGCCTATCTGCGCCTATCCATGTTTATTCCCATCATCGCCACCCTGCCCATGTATCTGGCACATACCCTCACTTTCGGCGACATGATGAAGGCACGCAGCGCGTTTTCCAACGTGCAGGACGGCTTCGGCTGGTTTATGGATTACTACAAACGCATCATCGAATGGGCATCCGTGGTGGAACGTCTGGACGGTTTTCAGGTAGCCCTGAACACGCTGGACGACATACCGCAAAAGCAGCCCGCACATGATAGCGACGGCAAATCCGGCCAAACCGCCGCACTCAAAGCGGACAAGCTCACCCTCCACACCGCAGACGGCCGCACCCTGCTGCACGGCCTCTCGCTCGCCGCCCGTGCCGCCGAATGGCTGCTGCTTGAAGGCCGCAGCGGCATTGGTAAATCCACTCTGCTGCGCACGCTGGCCGGTCTGTGGCCGTATTATCAAGGCCGTTTCGCCATCCAAGGCCGCAGCCTGTTCCTGCCGCAACGCCCCTACCTGCCGCACGACAGCCTGCGTAACGTGCTTGCCTATCCGTATGCCACCGCACCTGATAACGCCGCCATCGCCCAAGCATTAAGGCAAACCGGCCTGCCGCGTCTGACCGTGCTCGATCCCGATGCCGAACACGAGTGGCACAACATCCTCTCCGGTGGCGAACAGCAGCGCCTCAGCCTTGCCCGCGCCTTGCTGCATCGCCCCGATGTATTGTTTCTGGACGAAGCCACCAACCAGCTGGACGACACTTCCGCCGCCGAACTCATGCACATTCTGCGCCAATGCTTGCCGGATGTCTTGTGCATCGGTATCAGCCATCAGGCACGGATTCAGGAACTGTTTGAGCGAAGGGTGGATTTGGCTGGATTTATGGAAGGGGAAATGGCGGTTTGCGAGGCAGAGGGCACCACTTGAAACAAAGGCTACCTGAAATTTCAGGTAGCCTTTCTATTGCCGTGGTTCGGCATTGTTGTAACGATATTTGGTTTTACCGATTTCTTTTAAAGTCTGGCGAACTCCACTATTACGCTCGTTTTAACCGCGTTGGAATCTTGTTTCTGGCTAGCTTTCAGCGAATGGTTGCCGGTTTACTAAGAGCAAGAATATAGTCGGTTGCCCAGATTTTCTCAGTGATGGCTGCCTAGTGGAGGCTACCTGAAAGCAGTTAATGCCTTCATTTATCATACTCAATCTGTTTGCTAAATCCATATTGCCGGCACTTGGGAGATAGTTCCGGCAAGCAAGTTTTAATCTATGCAATATTTCGCACAAGCCGGCAAAATAGGCTACAATCGCTCCGTTTTCGACCACCCTCAAATAAAGGTTGAGCCATGCTAACCGGTAGTCTTGTCGCCATCATCACCCCGATGCGTGAAGATGGCAGTGTCCACTACAAACAATTCCAACGCCTGATTGATTGGCATGTTGCCAACGGCACTGATGCCATTGTCGCCGTAGGTACCACCGGCGAGAGCACCACGCTCAGCGTGCCGGAAAAGATTGAAGTGATCGAGGCAGCCATTCGTTTTGCCGACGGCCGCATTCCGGTGATTGCCGGTACCGGTGTGAACAGTACCAGCGAAGCCATCGAGCTGTCCCGCGCGGCAGTTGGCTCCGGCGCGTATGCCACGCTGTCTGTGGTGCCGTACTACAACAAACCGCCGCAGGAAGGCATCTACCGCCACTTCGCTGCTATTGCCGAAGCGGCGGATATTCCGATGATTGTGTACAACGTGCCTGGCCGCACCGTGGTTAACATGAATAACGACACCGTGCTGCGCTTAGCCGAAATTCCGAACATCATCGGCATCAAAGAAGCCAGTGGCGACATTGGCCGCATGGTGGATCTGGTTAACCGTGTACCCAAAGATTTTGCCATCTATTCCGGTGATGATCCCACCGGTATGGCTGCTATGCTGTGCGGCGCACACGGTGTGATTACCGTGGCCGGCAACGTGGCACCCAAGCTGTTTGCCGATATGTGCCGTGCCGCGCTGGCCGGCAATCTGGCAGAGGCCCGTTCGCTGAATGCGAAACTGGTGCCGCTATATCAAGAAATGTTTTGCGAGCCCAGCCCGGCCGCGCCGAAATGGGCGCTGGAAAAGCTGGGCTTGTGCGGCCGTGCCGTGCGCTTGCCGATGGTTAGCCTGAGCGAAACCGGCCAGGCGCGAGTGAGCGCCGCACTGCAAAAACTGCAACTGATTTAATTGGATTTAATTACAAGTTTCAACCCTGAAGGACATAGCTGCATGAACGTATTCAAACTGCCCGCCGCCTTGTTGATGGCCAGCCTAGTGGCCGGTTGCGCCACTAAAACCGAAACGCCCAAGCTGGACTACCAAACTGAAAACCGCAAAGTGGTGAGTTTGGAAGTACCGCCCGATTTAGACAACCCATCGCAAGGCAATGTATACAACCTGCCGGCAGGTGGTTCGGTGCGAGCCACCGATGTTGCCCGCAGCCAGCAGGCCGCTGCCAATAAAGCGGGTTCGCCGGTGTTGGCTGAGGTAAAAAACATCACCATGCAGCGCGAAGGTGGTGAGCGTTGGCTGAACATTGCCAACAAAAACCCGGCCGAAGTGTGGCCACTCTTGCACGCTTTCTGGCAAGAGCAGGGCTTCGTGATTGCCCGTGAAGAGCCGGGTATCGGCCTGATGGAAACCGATTGGGCGGAAAACCGCGCCAAACTGCCGCAAGACGGCCTGCGCCGCCTGTTTGAACGCGTCGGCTTGGGCGGTGTATATTCCACTGGCGAGCGCGACAAATTTACCATCCGCCTCGAGCGCAACAGCAAAGGTGGTATTGATGTATTCTTCACCCATCGTGGCATGAAGGAAACCTACGCCGACCGCAACAAAGACACCACCATGTGGCAGCCCTCGCAGCGTGATACCGCTTTGGAGGCCGCCTTGCTCGGCCGCTTCATGCAGTATTTGGGTGCGGACGAACAGCAGATTGAACAGGCGCTGAAACAGCAGCAATCTACTGCCCCGCGCAGTGGAGATTTGGCCAAATTGGAGAACGGCCATCTGATTTTGCGCGGCGACCAAGCTCGCAACTGGCGCCGCGTCGGCCTGGCGCTCGACCGTATTGGTCTGAGTGTTACCGCCCAAAACACCCAGCGTCAAGCCTATTTGGTTCAGGTAGCCCCTGCCGAAGGCGAAGCCGTGCGTACTGAGCAGCCCGGTTTCTTCGGCCGATTGTTTGGCCGCAGCAGCAAACCTGCCGAGCCGCAGGCACGGCCCGAATTTGTGGTGGCTGTGCAGCCGCAGGGCAATAATGCCAGCCAGTTGGTGTTGTCCAACAAAGACGGCAGTCCCTACCAAGGCGCAGATGCACAAACTTGGCTGAGCCGCCTGTATAACGAGCTACGCTAATAACGTAATGAGAAAGCAGCCTTTAATACAGATTAAAGGCTGCTTCTGTGCTTGTTGGTTGGGGCAGATTGGGAAAAGAAGCCGCTAGCAAAATGATATTTCAGGTAGCCTTATCATGTGCAATTAGGCTACCTGAAAATATAAGATTCAGCGGAGTTAGAGTAGGCTGATCAGTTTGGTTGTGCTCCGTAACCGAAAATTAACTAAACATAGCCGAAATGTTCCTGTTGCCCGTTGTTTACCCTGTTGGTGGCATGCACGCCTGAGCAGGTATCTCAAAACTTTGATATTGTTCAAATGTAAGCGATAGTTTGTATTCCATTCTTATCTATAGAACTTCCAATATTTTAGGTATCCCTCCCTAGCTTACTGATCTTTCCTACCACTATGAATAAAACCAGACGCTACCTGAAACTTACCGCGCTATTCACCATCTTGTTTATCCTGTTGCTACTTGCAGGCAATGTTTTGTTTATTTTGAAACACTCCACCGCTGCCATAGCTTGCTTCCTGGCTGCCTTCCTGTGTGTGGCCGGGCAGATGGCTTCGCTGGCTAAGTTTTTGCGCGAAAAACAGCTGATTGCTGCCCAGCAGATGCAGCAGGCTGCTTCACAGCAGGCAGAAAATGCAGCGCAAACGGCAGGCAAGGAGGCATCGTGAAAGAATTGGTATTAGCCAGCGGCAATGCTGGGAAATTTCGTGAATTCAATGCCTTGTTTGCTGAACTTGGCTGGCGGGTGAGGCCGCAGTCGGATTTTGCTGTGCCCGAATGCCCAGAGCCACATGTAAGTTTTGTAGAAAACGCGCTGGCCAAGGCACGACATGCCAGCCGGCATAGCGGGTTGCCCGCACTGGCTGACGACAGCGGCATTTGCGCTCCTGCCCTAAACGGCGCGCCGGGCGTGCTCTCCGCACGCTATGCCGGAACGGAGCCGCGTTCCGATGCAGCCAACAACGCTAAACTGAGCGCCGATTTAGCGACGCAAGCCAACCGTGCCGTGTATTACGTTTGCGTGCTGGTTTTGGTGCGCCACGCTGATGATCCGCAGCCGCTGATTGCTGAAGGCGTATGGCACGGGCAATGGCAGGAGCAGGCTGCCGGGAGCAACGGCTTCGGCTACGATCCGCATTTCTACCTGCCCGATTTGCAGCAAACCGCTGCTCAGCTCACGCCGGACACCAAAAACCAACTTAGCCACCGTGCCCAAGCTTTGCGGCGACTGGTAGCAAAAATACGTGCCGGGTTTTAACGCGATGAAATGTCAGTTATCCCTTTCGCTGGCTAAAGGCTACCTGAAAACGAACGTAGTTAGTTTCGCTAAAACGAAGGCAGTGAGTTTCTGTGGGGCTAAAACGAGCGAAGCAAATTCCGCCAAAATCGGTATGATTGGCTGTGCCATGCTGCTGGCCGCCTGTTCTACCTTGCCTGCCAGTGCCGAACCGGCCCGGAGCAACACCATCAGCGGCGAAGTAGTGCGCGTGTGGGATGGCGATACACTGCATTTGCAAGATAGCTCTGGTCAGCGGCATAAAATCCGCCTTGCCGGCATCGATGCGCCGGAATTGGAGCAAGCCCAGGGTAAAGCCTGCCGCGACCGTTTGGCCGAACAAGTGCTGCATCGGCGAGTGCAGGCCGCAATCGTAGATACCGACCGCTACGGCCGCAAAGTGGCACAAATCCGCCTGAACGGCCATGACATCAACTGGCAGCTGGTGGCTGATGGTTGTGCCTGGCACTACCGCCGCTACGCTCGCGAATGGCAGAGCGAGGCCGAATATGCCGCCTATGCCGAAGCTGAAGCTCAAGCCAAAAACCATCGGCTTGGCTTGTGGCGGCAAGCTGCTCCGCAGGCGCCTTGGCAGTTTCGTCACCAACAGCCACAACAGTATCGGCATTGAGTAGGCTACCTGAAAACGAACGCCGTGAGTTTCAATAAAGTGTGAGCCTCAACGAAGCTAAACCGAGGTCGCAACGGAGTGGAAACAAAAAAATCAGGCAGCTGCTTAAGCAAAATCGTTCGCAATAAAACCCCTATCCCTACCAACACAATGCTATAATTCACAAATTTTTCCGCCGCCGAGCGGGTTCACTTTATTCAGAAAGACAATATGGCAGCCTTCAACACACAAAAAGTCCTGTCCGTACACCACTGGACCGACGCCTATTTCACCTTCACCTGCACCCGCGACGACAGCCTGCGTTTTGAAAACGGCCAATTCGTCATGGTCGGTTTGATGGTGGACGGTAAGCCCCTGATGCGTGCCTACAGTGTGGCTTCAGCCAACTGGGAAGAGCATCTCGAGTTTTTCAGCATTAAAGTGCCAGATGGCCCGCTCACCAGCCGCCTGCAGCACCTCAAGGTCGGCGACGAAGTGCTCATCAGCAAAAAGCCCACCGGCACCCTGATTTGTGGCGATTTAAACCCCGGCAAACACCTCTATCTGCTCTCAACCGGTACCGGTATCGCGCCGTTCTTGAGCATCACCAAAGATCCTGAAGTGTATGAGCAATTTGAAAAAGTGATTCTCGTGCATGGCGTGCGCTATAAAAAAGACCTCGCCTACTACGATCGCTTCACTCAAGAGCTGCCTAATCACGAATACCTGGGCGAAATGATTCGTGAGAAACTGATTTATTACCCCATTGTTTCCCGCGAAGAATTCGAACACCAAGGTCGCCTCACCGATTTGATGCGGAGTGGTAAACTATTCGAAGACATCGGTCTGCCGCCAATCAATCCGCAGGACGACCGTGCCATGTTGTGCGGTAGCCCGGCCATGCTCAAAGATACCAGCGATGTGCTCAACAGCTTCGGCTTAACCGTGTCGCCCAAAATGGGGCAGCGCGGCGATTATTTGATTGAACGCGCGTTTGTGGACCAATAAGGTTTAAATGTTTGAGTACACCAAAAAGGCTACCTGAAAACTTCAGGTAGCCTTTTTGGTGAAGTCGCTGCATAGGTAAATATCGGCTGGGGTATCCATTTTTATCGGGTGCTGAGGGGGAGCTTGAGAATTTTAGCGAGACTTGATTTGCCCGTTTTGCTTTTATGGAAATTGCTCTTTCTCTGAAAATCTGGTTTTAACTTCGCAGCAACTCAGTTTCGACTGTGCCGAAACTCATTTTAGTTTTGTTGCGGATCATGTTTTAGCGAAACTCACTGCGTTCGTTTTCAGGTAGCTTTTAGTAGGCTTATAAACCTGGATATAAGTATTCGCCGATAAAACCAAGTCGGGCAGACCGATTGGCGTACCTTTAAATCAGGAGGCAATGGAGACGCTGCAATCGTAGATAGGCAAACACCCGGAAGCGGTCTTCACGTTCAGGGGTAAACCAATCAAGCGAGCGAATCAAGCAGCATGGCGAAAAGCCAGAGATAGGGCAGGACTGTCAGATTTCAGGTTTCATGATTGTCGGCACACTTGGGCGACCAACCACGTCATCTCCGGCACACCCATCTACCAACTGAAAGAACTAGGTAGCTGGTCGAGCATGGAGATGGTACAAAAATATGCTCACTTGAACGTCGAACATCTGAAAAAATTCGCTGACAACGCTTCCTGTTTTGGCACCAGTGTGGCACCAGTCGAAAACCAAGCGATACAAAAGAAAAAACAGCCAGCATAACTGACTGTTTTTGTGTATCTAATTGGTCGGAGTGAAAGGATTCGAACCTTCGACCCCTTGCACCCCATGCAAGTGCGCTACCAGACTGCGCCACACTCCGACTTCCGAAAGAAAGCAATTCTAAGCTGTTTTTTGCGGCTTGGCAAGGGCTGCTTCGATTTTTTCTAAAACAACCTGCAAATCCTGCCGAACCTCTTCAGCAGTGGCCGCGGGGCGGTTCAGGCTGTCGTGGCCGTTTAGATTGAAACGGTCGATGTAGGTGGGGAAACTGCCGCTTAATTTGCGGATTTTCACCACATCTTGCCGGGTGTATTGGTTACCGCCGTGGCCGATCACTACGCCGTTATCTTGCTGCCATTGGAAGAATTGTTCGGGCTGGATATCGGCCAGATAGCACAATTCTTCCAGGCTGAAGTAGCGTTTAGCCGGGATGGGCGGCAGGGCGCGTTCAGTTCTGTTTGCCATAGTGGTGTTCCACCATGCCTTTGAGTTTTTGGCTGGCGTGGAAGGTTACTACCCGGCGGGCGGTAATTGGAACTTCTTTGCCAGTTTTGGGGTTGCGGCCGGGGCGCTGCGGTTTGTCGCGCAGTTGGAAGTTGCCGAAGCCGGAGATTTTGATTTCTTCGCCGCGTTCTAAAGTGGCGCGGATTTCTTCGAAGAACAGTTCAACGATTTCTTTTGCGTCGTTCTTGCTGATATTGCTGACTTTTTCTACCAGAATATCGGCTAATTCTGCTTTGGTGAGTGTCATTGGGTTTACCTCTAAGTTGCTAAGCTGCGGATTATCGCTAATTACTTTTTAGAAATCAAGCGAATGCTGGGGTATATGGCAAAATCTGTGAAACAGAGCGGTAGATTGTGTAGCAATCTGTACATTATGTCTATTAACGGTGGATTTCGCTGGCAGCTGCCACCAGACAGGCTACCTGAAAAATGGCTGTACTTTATATTTGCAGCCAGGCTTGCAGTGCAGCCGGATTTTCGATGGTAAGCCAGGCAGTATTGGCGGCGGCAGGTTGTACGGTGGCAGTGGTGTGGTGCAACGCGCCGTGGCGGAAGTAGTACAGCTCGGCTTGGCTGCCGGTTTTTTGTTGCTGCCATTGAGTGGAGAAATCATTGGCGGCGTAGCCGTTGATGGCGATAATGCGGTCGCCGGGGGCTAGGCCGGCTTGTTCGGCGCTGCTGCCGTTGAGTACGTGGCTGAGGGTGATGTCGCTGCCGTTTTGTTGGAAGCGGGCGCCGAAGTCATTGGCTGGCGGAATAGGGGGGAGTGGCCCGCAGCCGCCGTTGTGTGAAGGCGGCAGGGGTAGCCAGTGTAGGCGCAAACCGGCGTGGGCGAGGGCTGTTTCAAGGGGCAGGGCTTGGGTGCTGCGGATGAGTTGGTTGAACAGATTGCGCAAGTCGAGGCCGGTGATGGTTTGGGCAAGCTCTTCCCATTCAGTTTCATGCAGCGGTTGTTTTCTGGTCAGCCAGTCCTGATAGAGGGTTTGCATGATGCTGTCGAGGCTATGCCGGCTTTGCTTGCGTATGGATAGATCGAGGCAGAGGGCGGCGAGGGCGCCTTGCTGATAATAGCTGGTGATGGCGTTTGGGCTGTTTTCGTTTTGTTTGTAGTATTTATCCCAGGCGTGGAAGCTGGATTGGGCCAGGGTTTGTTTGTGATGGCCGGGGTTGCGGTGCACCCGTGTGATGGTTTTGGCTAAGAGTTCGAGATAGGCGGTAGAGCTGATGCGGCCGCTGCGTACAAGGAATAGGTCGTCGTAATAGGAGGTGATGCCTTCGAATGCCCATAAAAGCTCGGTGTAGGCTTCTTGGTTGAGATCGGATTGGGCGAGGGCGGCGGGTTTGATGGATTTAACATTCCAAGCGTGGAAATATTCGTGAGAAATCAGGCCGAGCAGCTGGGTGTAGTTGGCAGAGGCTTCGGCCAGGTTGTTTTCAGGTAGCCAGCTACGGTCGGCGAGCAGGGCAGTGGATGATGTGTGTTCGAGGCCACCGTAGACGTGGTCGCCTAGGTGCAGCAGGAATGTGTAGTGCGCAAACGGGGCAGGGTTGGGGAAGAATTGGAGCTGGGTGGCGCAGATGACTTGGGTGTCGGCCAGCAGTCGTTGGCGGTCGAAGTCGGGATAGTGGCCGCTGAGGACGATGCGGTGCGGAATACCGGCAGCAGTGAATTCGAGAAATTCAAGGGTGCCGGCTTCAAGCGGACAGTCGATAAGGTGGCGGTAGTTGTCTGCTTGGTAGAGATGGTTATCCAGTCTGGGCAGGGCGGTGGCGGTTTGCCATTGGCTGGGGAAGCGGAGTTCGACTTGGTGTGGCTCTTCAGTGTGTGAGGCTACCTGAAAAAACAGGGCGGCACCGTCGAAGAAGGCACGTTCGCTATCTAAATAGCAACCGCGCACGGAGAGATCGAAGGCATAAACGTCGTATTCGATGAGCCAGTCGCCATGAGTGTTTTCTTCGGCTTGCCAGATATTTTTGCTGATGGCTTGTAAATCGGCAGCTTGACCGTTGCAGCTGGCTTCAATGCGGACGATATGCCGGGCAAACTCACGAATCATATAGCTACCGGGCACCCAGTTGGGTAAGGTGAGGCGAACGGGTTGGCTGCCGTGGTGGCTGAAATGCAGGCAAACACGGAAGAGATGTTGTTTGGGTAGTGGGGTAATGGTGTAGTGAAGCATTGGTTTATTTTATTTTGATTGAAAGGGATATAGTGTTTTCAGGTAGCCTGGTTTGCGAAAAATGAAAAGATGTGTGTATTTTTGTGGTTATAGTGTGTATTTTGTTTTAAAATATACCGCTTAAACTGCGCGCAGTCTATCGCTGTATGTAGCTTGCGGTGGTTTCTTTCTAGATAAATTAAGAAAATCGGATGTGCCAGCCTGCATGGGTTTGGCTGAACCGGTGTTAAAAGAAGAGTACAGCCATCTTTATGGAGGTTTTTCATGGAAACACAAACCTATAACTACAAAGTAGTGCGGCAGTTTGCCGTGATGACAGTGGTTTGGGGTGTGGTTGGGATGTTGGTTGGGGTAATTGTGGCAGCACAGCTCTATTTCCCACAACTGAATCTGTCTGAGGTGGGGCCATGGTTCCATTTTGGTCGTTTGCGCCCGCTGCACACCAATGCTGTTATTTTTGCATTCGGCGGCTGCGGCCTAATCGCCACCTCTTATTATGTGGTGCAGCGCACTTGTAACGCCCGCTTGTATGGCGGCTGGCTCCCAGCCTTTACCTTTTGGGGCTGGCAGCTGGTAATTGTGCTGGCGGCGGTTACTCTGCCAATGGGCTATACACAAGGCAAGGAATATGCCGAATTGGCTTGGCCGATTGATATTTTGATTACTTTGGTTTGGGTGGCTTATGCTATTGTATTTTTTGGCACTCTTGCTAAACGTAAAGTAAAACATATTTATGTGGCCAACTGGTTTTACGGCGCATTCATTTTGGCCGTGGCACTGTTGCATGTTGTTAATAGCTTGGCTGTGCCTGCCGGTTTGTTCGATATGACCTCCTACCCCATCTATGCCGGCGCGATTGATGCCATGGTGCAATGGTGGTATGGCCACAACGCCGTGGGCTTCTTCCTCACCGCCGGCTTCTTGGGCATGATGTACTACTTCGTGCCTAAACAAGCTGGTCGACCCGTGTATTCTTACCGCTTGTCTGTGGTGCACTTTTGGGCGCTGATTTTCACTTATATGTGGGCCGGCCCCCATCATCTGCACTACACTGCGCTGCCAGATTGGACGCAATCTTTGGGTATGGTGTTGTCGCTGATTCTGTTTGTACCCTCTTGGGGTGGCATGATCAATGGCATCATGACTCTTTCCGGTGCATGGGACAAGCTGCGTACCGACCCAATTCTTAAATTTCTCGTGGTTTCTCTCTCCTTCTACGGTATGTCTACCTTTGAAGGCCCTATGATGTCGATTAAAACCGTAAACGCCCTGAGCCACTATACCGACTGGACGGTTGGCCATGTGCACGCTGGTGCTTTGGGCTGGGTAGGTTTTGTTACCATGGGCTCGATTTACTATCTGATTCCGCGTCTGTTCGGCCAGAAGGAAATGTATAGCACCAAAATGGTGGAAGCGCATTTCTGGATCGGCACAGTGGGTATTGTGCTGTATATCGCCTCCATGTGGATTGCCGGCGTGATGCAGGGCTTGATGTGGGGCGCGTTGAACGAAGACGGTACGCTCACCAATCCTTATTTTGTTGCCTCGGTTCGTGAAAGCATGCGCTTTTATCTGATCCGCTTATCGGGCGGGCTACTGTATCTGGGCGGCATGGTATTGATGGCATACAACGTTTACCGCACCGCAGTAGCGGGCAGGCCGGTGGATGCTGCAATTCCTGCTCTCACACAGAACCAACAGCACTAAAGCTATAAAATCAATAGAAATCAAGAACAGGCTACCAAAATGCAACTGCAAAAACTTGCCGAAGAAAAAGTAGGCTACCTGATTGTGTTTACCTTTCTGCTGATTAGCGTTGGGTTGTTTGTTGAGGTTGTGCCGCTGTTTTTCAGCCCAACCGTAACTCAACCCATCCCAGGCGTGAAGCCCTATACGGCGCTTCAGGTGGCTGGCCGAGATATTTATATCCGCGAAGGCTGCTACAACTGCCACTCCCAAATGATCCGCCCTTTCCGTGCTGAAACTGAGCGTTATGGCCATTATTCTGTGGCTGGCGAATCGGTGTACGACCACCCGTTCCAGTGGGGCTCCAAACGTACCGGCCCCGATTTGGCACGTGTTGGCGGTCGTTATTCAGATGAATGGCACCGCCGCCACTTGATGGATCCACGTGATCCAATGCCTGATTCCAATATGCCCGCTTTCCCGTGGCTGGCACGAAACCGTGTGGATGGCGAAACAGTAGCCAGCCATATGCGTGCCCTACGCAGGGTAGGCGTGCCTTATAGCGATGAGGAAATCGCCGCTGCTCCGGCGCAGGTGGAAGGCAAATCCGAAATGGAGGCGGTAATCGCTTATCTGCAAGGCTTGGGTTTGGCACTGAAAAATACCCATGAAGTAAGAAAATAAGGCAGTTTCATGAGCGAAGTGAATCTGGTTCGGATTATGTACACCGTTATCTGCTTCTTGTTTTTTATGGTGGTGCTCGGTATTGCCTACTATGGCAAATTTAAAGCGCACTATGATGAAGAGGGACGGCGCATCATTGATGATGATGATTCGGTATAACAATAACCAGATTCCTTAGACCGTGAACACGGAGCACAATAATGAATACATCCCACTTTACTAGCAATTTCTGGAACTACTATATCGCCGGCATCGTCGTGATCAGCTTTATCGGGCTGATATGGCTAATCTTGTCGCAAAATAAGGTTAAGCTACCGGCCAAAGGCGAAGATGTAAAAACTACTGGCCACAGCTGGGACGGCATCGAGGAATATAATAATCCGCTGCCTCGCTGGTGGTTCTATCTCTATATCCTGATTTGGCTGTTTTCCATCGGCTACCTGTATGTTTATCCTGGCTTGGGTGACTACAAAGGCTCTTTTGGTTGGACCAGTAGTAATCAGTATGAAAAAGAAATGGAGACTGCCAATGCCCAGTTTGCACCCGTATATGGCAAATTTGCCGATATGCCGGTGGAGCAAGTAGCAGCAGACCCGCAGGCGCAACGCTTCGGTAAAAACCTGTTCGATACCTACTGTATCCAATGCCACGGCTCAGATGCTAAAGGCCAAACCGGTTTCCCCAACCTCACCGACAACGATTGGTTGTGGGGCGGTTCACCTGAGCAAATCCGGCAAACCATCGCCAAAGGCCGTGTTGGCATTATGGCGCCTTGGGGGCCGGCCTTGGGTGAAGAAGGCGTAAAAAATGCCGCCAACTACGTACTCTCCCTCTCCGGTGCGCCGCACGATGAAGAACGTGCCAAACGCGGCGATGCCATCTTCCACGGCCCGCCCGCCAACTGCTTCGTTTGCCACGGCGATAAAGGCCAAGGCGTACAGGGTGCCGGCCCGAACCTGACTGATAAAGTTTGGTTGTGGGGTGGCAGCGAAAGAGCCATTGTGGAAACCATTACTAACGGTCGCCACAGCCAAATGCCGGCATGGGAAGGTTTCTTGGATGATAACAAAATCCATATCCTAACCGCCTACGTGTGGGGCAAATCCCATCCGAACGGCGCCGTCAAACCTGTAGCGGCAACAGCATCCGCCCCCGCACCAGCTGCTGCTTCCTCAGCCAGTGCAGCTTCTGCCGCTTCGCAGCCTGCGGCTAAGTAATAGAGAGTGTCCATTTGAAGGCTACCTGAAAAAGCCAAGGCATTTTTCAGGTAGCCTTTCCTATACACCGCGTTTACAATATAGCCAAATTCTCTTTGATAGGACATAAGTCATGCTAGATATCCAACTTCTCCGTACTGATGCCGCCGCTGTAGCCGCCAAACTGGCAAAACGCGGGTTTGTTTTTGATTCTGACGCCTTCGACGCATTGGAAGCGCAGCGTAAGACTCTGCAAATGCGTACCGAAGAGCTGCAATCCCGACGCAACAGTGTGTCCAAACAAATCGGTGCGCTCAAAGGGCAGGGCAAACTTGCCGAAGCCGAAGCAGCTATGGCCGAAGTAGCACAAATCAAAACCGATTTGGAACAGGCTGATACCGACTACCAAGCCGTACAGGCACAAATCGATGCCTTGCTGCTAGGTATCCCAAATTTGCCGCACGAGAGTGTGCCGGCCGGCAAAGATGAAACTGAAAACGTGGAAGTGCGCCGCGTAGGTACTCCGCGTCAATTTGATTTTGAAATCAAAGACCATGTGGACTTGGGCGAAAAGCTCGGCCTCGATTTTGAAACTGCTGCTGCTCTTTCCGGTGCCCGCTTCAGCCTGATGAAAGGCCAGGTTGCCCGCCTGCACCGTGCCTTGGCGCAATTTATGCTCGACACCCACACCCAACAGCACGGCTACACCGAGTGCTACACCCCTTATATCGTTAGCGATAGCACCCTCATCGGCACTGGCCAGTTGCCCAAATTCGGTGAAGATTTGTTCCATGTTATCCGCGGTGGCGACGAGAGCAAAACCAAGCAGTACCTCATTCCCACAGCCGAAGTAACGCTGACCAACACTGTGCGCGAGCGCATCCTGCCGGCCGATGCCCTACCCATCAAGCTCACCGCCCACTCGCCCTGCTTCCGTAGCGAAGCAGGCTCGCACGGCAAAGACACGCGCGGCCTTATCCGCCAGCACCAATTTGACAAAGTAGAAATGGTGCAAATTGCTCACCCCGACCACTCCTACGCCGCACTGGAAGAAATGGTCGGCCACGCCGAGCGAATCTTGCAACTGCTCGAATTGCCTTACCGCGTCATTACCCTGTGTACCGGCGATATGGGCTTCGGTGCCGCCAAAACCTACGATTTGGAAGTGTGGGTACCTGCGCAAAATACCTACCGCGAAATCTCCAGCTGCTCCAACTGCGAAGATTTCCAAGCCCGCCGCATGAAAGCCCGCTTCAAAGATGAAGATGGTAAAAATCGCTTGGTGCACACCCTGAACGGCTCCGGCTTGGCAGTAGGTCGTACCTTAGTGGCGGTGCTGGAAAACCATCAAAACGCCGATGGCAGCATCAGCATCCCTGCTGCCTTGCGCCCCTACTTGGGCGGCGTGGACAAACTTGCTCCCTAAGCCCAAAGGCTACCTGAAAACCTATTTTGGTTTTCAGGTAGTCTTCATGTCATACCAATTAGCTGATTAGATGATAGATTTACACTGCCATTCCAATGTTTCAGACGGTGCACTGCCGCCGCGCGAAGTGGTGAAACTGGCACATGCCAATGGTTGTACCTTGCTTGCGCTCACCGACCACGACCATACCGGCGGCCTGGCCGAAGCACGTCAGGAAGCGGAAGCCTTGGGCATTCGTCTGATAAACGGCGTGGAAATCTCCGTGAGCTGGCGCAAACGCACCATTCATATTGTTGGTCTCAATTTCGATGAAACCGATACCGTGCTACAAAACCTGCTAGCTAGGCTGCGTCGCGGCCGGCTGGAGCGTTTTCTGCGGATGGCGGAAAAGCTTGAAAAGAAAGGCCTCGCCAGTGCCAGTGAGGGTGCACTCGCGCTGGTGCCAAACCGTGAAATGGCCAGCCGCACCCATCTGGCGCAATGGCTGATGGAACAAGGCCATGTGCGTAATAAACAGCAGGCTTTTAAAAAATATTTGGGTGATGGCAAGCCCGGCTACGTGAGGCATGAATGGGCTACGCTCGAAGAAGCTGTAGCTGCTATTTTGGGCGCAGGTGGTATTGCAGTTGTCGCTCACCCCATTCGCTATGGCCTCTCTGCCACCGCGCAACGTAATTTATTCACTGAGTTTAAAGCGCTGGGTGGGCAGGCTATTGAGGTACACAGCAGCACGACCGACTTGAACGACCGCCTCAACTATGCCCGCCTCGCTGAGCAACACGGCTTTCTGGCCAGCGCTGGTAGCGATTTTCACCGTATAGGCGACTTCGGCAGCGGTCGCCTCGGCGCTTGCCCGCCATTGCCTGAACGCTGTCGGCCGGTTTGGCAAGAATTTTGCTTGTAGTACTCCATTCACGCACTAATGCTTTGTGCACGGGAAAACGATATAAGGAAATGAACCATGATTAAACAGTTTGAAATCAACAACTATGTGAGAAAACAGCTGCAAGACTACCTTACTGAGAAAAAGCTCACACTGGAGCAGGCCATGGCTGAAGAAACCAGCAACAACGAAATTGCCGCCATCGTGCATGCCGGCCTGCCTGGCATGGTACGCAGGATTTATTCCTTGGGCAAAATGCAAACCTTTTTTTGGGAAAAGCGCGAGCTAATCCAAGGCTTTATTGCCGATCGCCTGCAAGGCGGCGACGATAGTAAAAAGGCAAAAAAAGCCAAATAAGGCAAACTGCCGAAAAGCGTCAAGCAGTATTTCTGAGTGTACAGAAATAGTTGCCTAGATATTTGAGAACTTTTAGAGGAGTGGTGAGTATGTTTTTGGTTTTACTGGCCCTGATTTTGGCCGGCGTGGTGGCTTTCTTCTTTTTCCGCAACCGTCGCATTGAGCAAGAAATCGAGCGTCAGCGCCGCGAAGAGGAAATCGAGCGTATTCTGGAGCGCAAAAAGCAGGAAATTGAGCAGAACAGAACACTGGGCTGATTGCTTACTGGAGTGCGACTCCGCCATTGGCTAAACTTCAGAAAAGGCTACCTGAAATTTTTCATGTAGCCTTTCGTTATATTACACGCCGGCCGACTAGCAACACTATTTCTCTATTTGTCTTCGTTATCTTGACCTTGCACTGTTCCAGTTTTGTCTTGCCGACGTTTGGCACGCGGGTGGGCATCGTCGTATACGTGGGCGAGGTGATCGAAATCCAGCTTGGTGTAGTGTTGGGTGGTGGCAAGCTGGCTGTGGCCGAGCAGCTCTTGCACGGCACGGATGTCGCGGGCGTTTTGCAGCAAGTGGCTGGCGTAGCTGTGGCGCAGCATGTGGGGGCTGAGGTGGCGGCTGCCGTGGCGGGCGGCGAATTGCTGCAGGCGTTTCTGGATTTGGCGCGCGCCGAGGCGGCGGCCGGTGCGGCTGGTAAAGAGGGCGGTTTCGCCGGGCGCGGCGGTGCGGATTTTCAGGTAGCCTTCGAGGGCACGGATGCTTTGGGCAGTAAGGGGCAGGTGGCGCTGTTTGCGGCCTTTGCCGGTAACGGCCACCCAGCTGCTTTGCAGGTTGAGGTCGGCCAGGTTGAGGGCAGAGGCTTCGGCCAGGCGCAGGCCGCTGCCGTAGAGCAGTTCGAAGATGGCGAGGTCGCGGCTGTCGAGCGGGTTTTCCGGGGCTTGGTCGAGGAGTTGGTTGAGTGGCTCGGCCGGCACGGCTTTAGGCAGGCGCTCAGGAGCTTTCGGGGCTTTTAGGCCGTGGGTCGGGTCGGCTTTCAGGTAGCCTGTTTGTACCAGCCAGCGGCAAAACTGCCGCCAAGCGCTGAGTCGGCGGGCGATACTGCGGGGGTGTTGGTTTTGTTGGCCCAATTGGCGCAGGGCGGCGGTGAACAAGGGGCGGGCAAGTTCGCTTTGCGGCTGAAAATCGGCCAGCCAGGCGAGGTCGCGGCTGTAGGCGGCTAGGGTATGTGGGGAGTGATTTTGTTGTTGCAGGCTGTGTAGCCAAGCTTCTATTTGCGCGGTCCAACTGCCGTTCATTGCGCTGCTCCGTGGCGGGCAAAATGGGTGCGGAAGGTGTCGGGGGTGTGTTCGATACGCTGGGTGGCGTAGTTGAAAAACACCATACCGCATTGCACACGGGCGATTTCGGCCTGGTCGGCGAGGCGGGTGAGTTTGGCGAAAAATGGGAAGCCGGCCTTACCAATTTCGCCTAAGGCTACCTGAACCAACAGCTCCTCGCCATGAAAGGCTTGGGCACGGTATTGCACGGCGGCATCAGCCATAATCAGGCCGGCACCGAAGGCGTCGATTTCGGTACAGCCGTGCGCAGCAAGAAAGCGTAAGCGGGCTTCATGGACGATGCGCAAAACGGCATCGTTGGCGAGGTGGTTGCCATAATTGAGATGGCCGACTTCTACCGTGATGCGGGTTGTAAAACAGAAGTGCTCGGGCAGGTTGATTTGGATGCGCTGGGCGGCGGGCATATTGGGAATTTGCTGATTTTAAAATGGGGGCTATCTTAGCATTTGTTGCCTGATGATTGAACGTATTGCAACAACATTTCGTAAAATTGTTTTGCAAAGGCCTTGACAAAATCTGCTCTAAACCCATATGCCTGGCAAGAAAATAATATGTAAAGGAAAAAAATTATGCGATATGACAAATTAACCGCCAAATTCCAACAAGCCCTTGCAGAAGCTCAGAGTTTGGCATTGGCTGCGGACAGCAGTTATTTGGAAGCAGGCTTTGTGTTGAAAGCTCTGCTTGACGATCAAAATAGCGGAGCTGCCGCGCTCTTGGCTCATGCGGGCGTGAACGTGCCGCAGGTGAAGCAGCGTTTGCAGCAGCATTTAAACAGTCTGCCGAAAGTGTCCGACCAAGGCGGCGATATTCTGCCCAGCCGCGAATTGCAGGCGGTGTTGAACCTGATGGACAAAGCGGCAACCAAACGCGGCGATGCCTATATCGCCAGCGAACTTTTCCTGCTTGCCTTGGTGCAGCAGAACGATGCGACCGGCAAAATCCTGAAAGAAGCCGGTGCGACCGAACAAAACATCAACGCCGCGATTGACGCGGTACGAGGGGGACAAACTGTGAACGATGCCAATGCCGAAGACCAACGCGATGCGCTGAAAAAATACACGCTCGACCTGACCCAGCGCGCCCGCGACGGCAAACTCGACCCCGTTATCGGTCGCGACGACGAAATCCGCCGTGCGATTCAGGTGCTGCAACGCCGTACCAAAAACAATCCCGTGCTGATCGGCGAACCGGGCGTGGGTAAAACTGCCATCGTCGAAGGCTTGGCACAACGCATTGTCAACGGCGAAGTGCCCGAATCCCTGCGCAACAAACGCCTGCTGGTTTTGGATTTGGCAGCATTGATTGCCGGCGCGAAATACCGCGGCGAATTTGAAGAACGCTTGAAAGGCGTGTTGAACGACTTGGCGAAAGACGACGGCAACACCCTGATTTTCATCGACGAAATCCATACTCTGGTCGGCGCGGGCAAAACCGACGGCGCAATGGACGCGGGCAATATGCTGAAACCGGCTTTGGCGCGCGGCGAACTGCACTGCATCGGCGCGACCACCTTGGACGAATACCGCCAATACATCGAAAAAGATGCGGCACTCGAACGCCGTTTCCAAAAAGTATTGGTCGGTGAACCCAGCGTGGAAGACACCATCGCCATCCTGCGCGGTTTGCAGGAGCGTTATGAAATCCACCACGGCATCGACATCACCGACCCCGCCATCGTTGCCGCCGCAGAGTTGAGCGACCGCTACATTACCGACCGCTTCCTGCCCGACAAAGCGATTGATTTGATTGACGAAGCTGCCAGCCGCATCAAAATGGAGTTGGACAGCAAACCCGAGCAGATGGACAAGCTCGACCGCCGCATCATCCAGCTCAAAATGGAAAAAATGCACGTTGCCAAAGAAAGCGACGACGCCAGCAAAAAACGTTTGGAGCTGATAGACGAAGAAATCGACGGCCTGCAAAAAGAATACGCCGATTTGGACGAAATCTGGAAAGCCGAAAAAGCCGCATCTTCCAGTACTGCCGACATCAAGAAACAGATGGACGACATCAAAGTCAAAATCGAGCAGGCCAAACGCCAAGGCGACTTCGCCCGCGCGTCCGAACTCGAATATGGCGAGTTGCCGAAATTGGGTGCGCAGTTGCAGGCGGCGGAAAGCAACGCCGACGGCAAAAAACAAAACAAACTCTTCCGCACCGAAGTTGGCGCGGACGAAGTGGCCGAAATCGTATCACGTATGACCGGCATTCCCGTGTCCAAAATGATGGAAGGCGAACGCGACAAGCTGTTGAAAATGGAAGAAGTATTGCACCGCCGCGTGGTCGGTCAAGACGAAGCCGTGCGTGCCGTGTCCGATGCCATCCGCCGCAGCCGTTCCGGCCTTGCCGATCCGAACAAACCTTACGGCAGCTTCCTGTTTCTGGGTCCGACAGGCGTGGGTAAAACCGAGTTGTGCAAAGCCTTGGCAGGCTTCCTGTTCGACAGCGAAGACCATCTGATTCGTATCGACATGTCCGAATACATGGAAAAACACGCGGTCGCCCGCCTCATCGGCGCGCCTCCGGGTTATGTCGGCTACGAAGAGGGCGGCTACCTGACCGAACAAGTTCGCCGCAAACCGTACAGCGTGATTCTGCTGGACGAAGTGGAAAAAGCCCATCCGGACGTGTTCAACATCCTGCTGCAAGTATTGGATGACGGCCGCCTGACCGACGGACAAGGCCGCACCGTGGACTTCAAAAACACTGTTATCGTCATGACTTCCAACATTGGCAGCCAGCACATCCAACAAATGGGCACGCAGGATTACGAAGCCGTGAAAGAAGCGGTGATGGAAGAAGTGAAAGCCTACTTTCGCCCCGAAATGATCAACCGCATCGACGAAGTGGTCGTGTTCCACGGACTGGATCAGGAGAATATCCGCAACATCGCGAAAATCCAGCTCAAAGGCTTGGAAAAACGCTTGGAAGCGCAGCACCTGCACCTGAAAGTGGACGATGCCGCCTTGGATTTGATTGCCAAAGCTGGTTTCGACCCCGTGTACGGCGCCCGCCCGCTCAAACGCGCCATCCAGTCGGAAATCGAAAACCCGTTGGCCAGAGCCCTGCTCGAAGGCCGTTATGCGCCTGAAAGTGAAATCAAGGTGAGAGCCGATGGCGATAGGCTGATGTTCACTTAATGTAAGGATTTGTAATATAATAAGGCTACCTGAAAACCAATTCCAACGGTTTTCAGGTAGCCATTTTGCTAAAAGGCAACAATCTGGAAAAGCAATTTATAGTGAATTAAATTTAAACCAGTACAGCGTTGGCTCGCCTTGCCGTACTATTTGTACTGTCTGCGGCTCGCCGCCTTGTCCTGATTTAAATTTAATCCACTATATAAATAATCTATTGGAGTATATTATGTCGGAGCATAATACAATTATTGTCAATTGGAAAGGCCCGTTTACTTATGACGAGATTCAAGAAAATCCTGAAATGGGAAACGGCCTGTATTTGGCGGCAGGGAAACAAAAATACGAAAGGGAGAGCTTAATCCAGTATTGCGGCATCACGGAGGGGAGTTTTGCCAGAAGGTTTAAAGACCATCATAAAATACCGCAGATTACCAGAGAGCAAGAGTTTTGACTGGGTGAAGTTTCCATTCCTGAAAAAGCAACTAGGCACTATCTTGAAATAGCGGAAACTTTGATTATCTATTTTTGGCAACTGGCTCTTAATGAGAGAAAAAAATATACTCCGCCGAAACCCACAACGGTAATCAGCTATTGGCTGAAAAAGGATGGAACACCCCGCCGCAAACAAATGTCTATTTATAAAGATTTGGATGATGTCTTGTCGTGGGACGGAGAATACTGGAGGACGGGCAATTTGTCTGTATATGAAGACTGAAGGCAATTAAATCATTATGGTTATCAGGCAAAAGGCTACCTGAAAATTTTCAGGTAGCCTTTAATCCGTTCTAGCCGAAGCATTACTCCGCAGGCGGGGTTTCTTTGGCAGGTTCGGCGGCCTCTTCTGCCGGGGCGGGAGCAGCCGGCTCGGCAGCAGGTGCGGGTTCTTGTTCCGGGCTGGCGGCCGGGGCGGATTCGGTGGTGTTGGCGGGGTTGAACACGGTGGCATCGGCAGCGGAGTCGGCTTCGTCTAAGTCGTTTTGCGGCGGCACGGGCGCATCGTGCGGCACGAGCTGGATGCGTTGCTCAGCATTGCCGGCGGTTTCATGGGTTTGCTCGGCCAGGTAGGAGAGGGTAACGCTTTGGCCGCTGCGCTGTTCGAGCTGGTTGCGGTAGGCTTCGGGTGTCATCAATTCTTCAGCGCCACGGCTCAACTGGGCAAATACGTTTTGGTAGCTGCGGGTGAGCTCGTCCACCGCTTCGGCGGTGTCGATGAAGTGGTGGTTTACGGCTTCGCGGTAGTCTTGCAGGGCTTTTTTGGCTTCTTCCAATTCGGCTTGCTGTTTGCTGTTGCCACGTTTGAACAGCAGGGTGATGAGCACGCCGATGAGGAAGCCGCCGAGGCCGGTAAGGATGAATTGGGTGATGAGGGGCAGGTTGTTCATGGGATTTTCCTTTGTGGTAGACGGGCGGTATGACTATTGTATAGCAATTTAGGCGGTTTGTTGCCTTGTGTAAAGGCTATAGTGAATTAAATTTAGGGGCTGACGTAGATTAGCCCTAAATTCCACACCAATCCCGCAAGATTTTTA